>NZ_JBEXNW010000009.1:118951-311987 GCF_040611295.1 Streptomyces sp. NPDC002935 | reverse complement strand
CCGTCCCCCCCCCGGTCGCCCCCCCCAACCGCACCCCCCGCCGCGGACTGTCCGGGCGGCCCCCCCCCGCCCGCCCCGCTCCGCCCGGCGCCGCCCCCGCCGCCCCCCCACCGCTCCGTTTTTCCGGCCGTCAGCCCCGGTGTCCGGGACTCCCCTCCAGTTGTCCGCCCCCGTCCCCGGGACTCCCCTCCGTCCGTCAGCCCCCGTCCCCGGGACTCCCCTCCGTCCGTCAGCCCCCGTCTCCGGGACCCGCTCCGGCTGTCCGCCCCGGTCTCCAGGTCTCTCCTCCGGCCGTCCGCCCGGTCTCGGGAGAACTTCGGCGCCGCGCAGCGGAAGTTCGGCGCGGATCCGCGAAGAATCCACTCTTCAGCTCTTTCCCCCAAAGGGCCATCCCCGTCACTATGGGCACCCCAAACTGGCTGGTACGTCAGGACGGGGTGCACGACGCACCAGGTGCAGGGAGGCGGACGAACATGGCGCAGGGCGACCCGGCCGACAGAACCGGCGCGGCCGAGGGCAACGGGCTGCCCACGGACGCCTCGGACGCGCGGCTGACCGAGCTGTTGCGGGCCGGCACCTCGACCGCGTACACGGCCCTCCAGGAGCTCCGCGGACGCCACCGTGCCTCGGTCCTCGCCTACGCCCGGCTGTGCACCACCGGCGAGTCCGGGGCCGGACAGCTCGCCGCGCAGACCTTCACCCTCGCGGCCCGCGAGACGGCACGCGGCACCGACCCGAGCGTCCCGTGGCGGCACCAACTCCTGCTGCTGGCAGGGCGGGTGGCCGCCTCGTGGGCCCGGGACCAGCGGGCCGCCGGTCTCGACCCCGGTCTGCTCCTCGTGCTCAGCACGGCGGGCCCCGACGGTCCCGTCCCGTCCCTGCTCCCCGCCTTCCAGTCCCTCCCGTCCCGTGCGCAGGGCCTCATCTGGTACGCGGTCGTGGAGCGCGAGCCCGCGGAACGGACCGCGGTCCTGCTCGGCCTCACCCCCGAGGACGTCACGTACGGCACGGACCATGCGCTCCAGTCCCTGGGCCAGGCCTGTCTGAAGTCCCGGCTGGCCGCCTCCGACGATCCGCGCTGCGGGGACTTCCGCCGGCTGATCGAGGAGTCGGTACGGCCCGACAACCCTCGCTCCAGCACCGATCTGCACGCCCACATGGCCCAGTGCGGGCACTGCTCGGCCGCGTACGGGGAACTGACCGCTCTACGGGACCACCCGCGCTCCGCACTGGCCGAGGGCCTGCTGCCCTGGGCGGGTACGGCGTATGTCACGAACGACGTGTCCGCGGCAGGACCCGTCCCGCCCGAACCCCGCAACGGCTCCCGGGCGTCGGTGCTGCCCTGGCCGCCCTCCCGTCGCTTCGTCCTGACCTCGGCGGCGGCACTCGGCGTGGCCCTGGCGCCGATCCTGTTCTTCCTGCTCTCCTCGGGCGGTTCGCCCTCCACGGACACGGCGGGCTCGGTCTCCACGCCGTCGAACCAGCCTCCCGTGACGGTGACGGCGACGATCCCGGTCACCCCGTCGGCCGCCGCGCCCTCGCCCACTCCGTCGGCGACCTCCGCGTCGCCCTCCCCGACACACCGTTCGGCGCCGCCGAGGTCACCGAGCCCGAAGCCGACCCCGACCGTCACGTTCCGCCCGCCGGGCAGCGACTACGCCCAGGTCGTGAACGTCGCCTCGGGCCTGTGCCTGGACATCCGCGACGGCGATCTGGAGAAGGGCACGGACGTCGTCACGGCGCCCTGCACATCGTCCTCCACCCAGCGCTGGCGCGTCGACGCCGACCTCGGCGCCCTCCGGTCGGCCGCCGACAGCGACTTCTGCCTGGACAGCCGCGGCTCCGTCGAGAAGGGCGTGGGCATCTGGGAGTGCTCCTCGCTCGACGGCGACCACGGCGACAACCTGCGGTTCACCGTCGACGACGACGGCGTCATCCGTCCGGCCGTGGCCATCGAGACGGCGGTCACGCCGGACGGCGACGGCGGGCTGTCGCTGGTGCCGCTGAACGGGGGCACGGGGCAGCGCTGGCGCGCGGGCGCCACCTGACAGCACCCCTCAGGGCTCCGCCCCCACTGCCCGGCGGACCACCGCCCAGGAAACGCCGTCGGAGTGTGGCGGCTCAGACCTCGCGGACGCCTCGCCGCCAGACTCCGGTGACCAGCGGGACGCCCGGACGGTAGGCGAGGTGGACGTGGCTGGGGGCGTCCAGCAGGGCCAGGTCCGCGTACGCGCCCGGCGCGAGACGGCCGACGTCGTCCCGGCGCAGGGCCTTCGCGCCGCCCGCGGTCGCCGACCACACGGCCTCGTCCGGAGTCATCCGCATGTCGCGTACCGCGAGCGCGACGCAGAAGGGCACGGACGAGGTGAAGGACGAGCCGGGGTTGCAGTCCGTGGACAGCGCGACCGTGACGCCCGCGTCGATCAGCCGGCGGGCGTTCGGCCACTCGGCGCGGGTGGAGAACTCGGCGCCGGGGAGCAGGGTCGCCACGGTGTCGCCGCTCGCGAGGGCGTCCACGTCGGCGTCCGTCAGGTGCGTGCAGTGGTCGGCGCTCGCCGCGTCCAGCTCGACCGCGAGCTGGACACCGGGGCCGTACGAGAGCTGGTTGGCGTGCACCCGCGGGTGCAGGCCCTTCGCCTTGCCCGCCGTGAGGATCGCCCGCGCCTGGTCGCCGTCGAAGGCGCCCTTCTCGCAGAAGACGTCCACCCAACGGGCGTACGGGGCACAGGCGTCGAGCATCTCGCCGGTCACCAGGGCGACATAGCCGGCCGGGTCGTCGGCGTAGTCCGGCGAGACGATGTGCGCGCCGAGGTAGGTCACCTCGTCGGTGTGCGACGCGGCGATGCGCAGCGCGCGGGCCTCGTCCTCGACGGTCAGGCCGTAGCCCGACTTGGTCTCGAAGGTCGTGGTGCCCTGGCGGAGGGCTTCGCGCAGATAGCGCGTGAGGTTGCGCTCCAGCTCCTCGTCGGAGGCGGCGCGGGTGGCGGCGACGGTGGTGCGGATGCCGCCCGCGCTGTACGCGCGGCCCGACATCCGGGCGTTGAACTCCTGGGTGCGGTCACCGGCGAAGACGAGGTGCGAGTGGGAGTCGACGAAGCCCGGGATCACCGCGCGGCCACCGGCGTCGACCCTGTTGTCAGTGGCGGGTGCTTTGCTTGATTCACCGGTCCACGCGATGCGGTCGCCGTCGATGACGACGGCCGCGTCCTGGATCAGACCGAGGGGGGAACCGTCGCCTAGGGAGGGATCGTTGGTGACCAGACTGGCGATGTTGGTGATGACGGTCGTGCTGCTCATGGCGTCCTCAGGGGTGACGGGACTGCTGGTGGGGGGCGTCGGGCGCGCAGTGCCTCGCCCGCGCCCGCGGGCGGGTGTCAGGCGCGCAGGGCTTCGACGGCGTCCGCGAGAGCTGCCGGCACATCCGGTACGAGGGTGTGCGCGCCGTCGCGTACGACCTGCCGGCCCGCCACGACCGTGTGCCGGACATCGGCCGCCGTGGCCGCGAATACGGCTGTCTCGGCGCCGAGGCGTGGCAGCGGTCCCGCTGTTCTGACCGAGTCGAGGGCGATCGTCGTGAAGTCGGCGAGCGCTCCGGTCTCGATGCTGCCCGCGTCGTCCCAGCCGAGGGCAGCGTGGCCGTCGGCGGAGGCGGCGCGCAGCAGGGAGGCGGCCGTCCAATGACCGCGGGTGCGGGTGCGCAGCCGCTCGTTCAGCTCCATCGCGCGGGCCTCTTCGAGGAGGTCGATGACGGCGTGGCTGTCGGAGCCGAGCGAGAGGGGTGAGCCCGCGCGCTGGAGGGCGACGGCCGGGCCGATGCCGTCGGCGAGGTCGCGTTCGGTGGTCGGGCACATGCAGGTGCCGGTGCCGGAGCCGCCGAGCAGGGCGATGTCCTCGTCCGTGAGATGCGTGTTGTGGACGCCGGTGGTGCGCGGGCCGAGGACGCCGTGGTCGGAGAGCAGCCGGGTGGGAGTGCAGCCGTGGGTGTCCTGGCAGGCCTCGTTCTCCGCCGTCTGCTCGGACAGGTGCACATGGAGCGGGGCGCGCCGCTCCTCGGCCCAGCGGGCGATGGTGGCGAGCTGTCCGGCGGGCACGGCCCGTACGGAGTGGATCGCCGCACCGATCCGTGCGTGATCTTGGTCCTTGAGAAGTGAAGAGCGTTCCGCCCAGGCGTCGGCCGTGCCGTCGGAGAAGCGCCGCTGGTGCGGGTTGGGGGGCTGCCCGAAGCCGGAGGAGAGGTAGGCCGTGTCGAGCAGGGTGATGCGGATGCCGGCCTCTGCGGCGGCGGCGATGAGCGCCTCGCCCATGGCGTTGGGGTCGGCGTACGGGGTGCCGTCGTGGGCGTGGTGCACGTAGTGGAACTCGCCGACGGCGGTGACTCCGGCGAGTGCCATCTCCGCGTACACCGCGCGGGCCAGCGCGTGGTAGGTCTCCGGGGTCAGCCGGTCCGCGAAGGAGTACATGATCTCGCGCCAGGTCCAGAAGGTGCCGGAGCCGACCTGGACGGTGCCGCGCAGGGCGCGGTGGAAGGCGTGCGAGTGGGCGTTCGCGAGGCCGGGGAGGGTGAGTCCGCGGAGGATCTCGGCGCCCGGCGGCGGGGTGTCGACACCCGTACGGACGTCGGTGACACGGCCCTGCGCCCCGGCTCCGGAGCCGCCGGTCGACACGGTCACGGCGACGCCCGGCTCGACGTTGGTGTCGAGCCAGGCGTGTTCCAGCCAGTACGTCTGCGTCACCTGCAGGCCAGCCCTTCGAGTACGTCGGCGAGTGCGGTCACCCCGGCCACGCAGTCGTCCTCGGCGGCGTACTCGGCCGGGGAGTGCGAGACACCCGTGGGGTTGCGTACGAACAGCATGGCGGTCGGCACGGTCCCGGAGAGGATTCCGGCGTCGTGTCCGGCCCCCGTACCCAGAACGGGGACGCTCAGGACGGCGTCCCGCTCCTTGCCCAGGATGCGGGCGAGTTCGTCGCGCAGGGCGTGCTCGAACTCGACGACGGGGGTGAACGACTCGCGGATCACGTCGAGTTCGACGCCCTGGGCGTCCGCGTACTCGCGGGCCGCCTTCTCGACGCCGGTGACGACCGTGTCGAGGGTCACCTGGTCGGCGGCGCGGGAGTCGAGCCAGCCGCGGACGAGGGAGGGGATGGCGTTCACCCCGTTCGGCTCGACCGCGATCTTGCCGAACGTGGCGACAGCACCGGCGAGTTGGGCCTCGCGGCGGGCGGCGAGGACGGTCTGCGCGTACGACAGCATCGGGTCGTGGCGGTCCACGAGCCGGGTCGTGCCCGCGTGGTTGGCCTCGCCCCGGAAGTCGAAGCGCCAGCGGCCGTGCGGCCAGATGGCGCTGGCGATGCCGACCTGGTCGCCGCTGAGGTCGAGGGCGCGGCCCTGCTCGACGTGCAGTTCGACGAAGGCGCCGATCCGGCCGAGCCGCTCGGGGTCAGGGCCGATGGCGCCGGGGTCGTACCCGGCGCGCTCCATGGCCTGCGGCAGGGTGATGCCCTCGGCGTCGGTCAGCCGGTGCGCCTGCTCGACGGTGAGCTGCCCGGCCGCCAGCCGGGAGCCGACGCAGGCGAGCCCGAACCGGGCGCCCTCCTCGTCGCCGAAGTTGACGATGGCGAGGGGCTTGGCGAACCGGACACCCCGGGCGCGGAGTTCGTCGAGCGCGGCGAAGGAGGACACGACGCCGAGGGGGCCGTCGAAGGCGCCGCCGTCGGGCACGGAGTCCAGGTGGGACCCGGTGACCACGGCGTCCCGTTCGGCGGGGTCACCGAGCCAGGCCCACTGGTTGCCGTTGCGGTCGAGCTCGTAGGTGAGTCCGCGGGACTCGGCCTGCTGCCGGAACCAGGCGCGGCACTCGGTGTCGGCCCCGCTCCAGGCGAACCGGCGGTAGCCGCCGGAGGCGGAGCTGCGGCCGATCGGCAGCAGCTCCGCCCACATGCTGTGGAAGGTCACGCGTCGTCACCCTCGCTGCCTTCGCGCATCGGGATGCGCACACCGCGCTCGTCCGCGACGGACTCGGCGATGTCGTAGCCGGCGTCGACGTGGCGGATGACGCCCATGCCGGGGTCGTTCGTGAGCACGCGGCGGATCTTCTCGCCGGCGAGCTTGGTGCCGTCGGCGACGGAGACCTGGCCCGCGTGGATGGAGCGGCCCATGCCGACGCCGCCGCCGTGGTGGATGGAGACCCAGGAGGCGCCGGAGGCGACGTTCACCATGGCGTTCAGCAGCGGCCAGTCGGCGATCGCGTCGGAGCCGTCGAGCATGGCCTCGGTCTCGCGGTACGGGGAGGCGACGGAGCCGCAGTCGAGGTGGTCGCGGCCGATGGCGAGGGGGGCGGCGAGTTCGCCGGAGGCCACCATGTCGTTGAAGCGCTCGCCTGCCTTGTCGCGCTCGCCGTAGCCGAGCCAGCAGATACGGGCGGGCAGGCCCTGGAAGTGGACACGCTCGCCGGCCAGCTTGATCCAGCGGTGCAGGGACTCGTTCTCCGGGAAGAGGTCGAGGATCGCCTTGTCCGTCTTGTGGATGTCGGAGGCCTCGCCGGACAGGGCCGCCCAGCGGAAGGGGCCCTTGCCCTCGGAGAAGAGCGGGCGGATGTAGGCGGGGACGAAGCCGGGGAAGGCGAAGGCGCGGTCGTACCCGGCGAGCTGGGCCTCTCCGCGGATGGAGTTGCCGTAGTCGAAGACCTCGGCGCCGGCGTCCATGAAGCCGACCATGGCCTCGACGTGCCGGGCCATGGACTCGCGGGCGCGGGTGGTGAAGCCCGCCGGGTCCTTGGCGGCCGCGTCGGCCATGTCGTCGAAGTCGATGCCGACGGGGAGGTAGGCGAGCGGGTCGTGGGCCGAGGTCTGGTCGGTCACGATGTCGATGGGCGCGCCCTCGGCGAGCATCCGCGGCAGCAGCTCGGCGGCGTTGCCGAGCAGGCCGATGGAGAGCGGCTTGCGCTGGTCGCGGGCCTCGACGGCGAGCTGGAGGGCGTGCTCCAGGGAGTCGGCCTTCACGTCCAGGTAGCGGTGCTCGATGCGGCGCTCGATGGCGCGCGGGTCGACGTCGATGCAGATCGCGACGCCGTCGTTCATGGTGACGGCGAGGGGCTGGGCGCCGCCCATGCCGCCGAGTCCCGCGGTGAGCGTGATGGTGCCGGCGAGGGTGCCGTTGAACTTCTTCGCTGCGACGGCGGAGAAGGTCTCGTAGGTGCCCTGGAGGATGCCCTGGGTGCCGATGTAGATCCAGGAGCCGGCCGTCATCTGGCCGTACATGGTGAGGCCGAGGGCCTCCAGGCGCCGGAACTCCTCCCAGTTCGCCCAGTCGCCGACCAGGTTGGAGTTGGCGATGAGG
The DNA here is from genome assembly GCF_040611295.1 of Streptomyces sp. NPDC002935. Classification (NCBI taxonomy): domain Bacteria; kingdom Bacillati; phylum Actinomycetota; class Actinomycetes; order Kitasatosporales; family Streptomycetaceae; genus Streptomyces; species Streptomyces sp. NPDC002935. Next base: position 304,651 of record NZ_JBEXNW010000009.1, on the reverse strand, counting down.
ACGCGCGGGGCCCACTCGTGGGTCTGCATGACACCGACGGGGCGGCCGGACTGGACGAGCATCGTCTCGTCCTGCTTGAGGGTCCGGAGCGTGCGGACCATGGCGTCGAAGGAGCGCCAGTCACGGGCGGCCTTGCCGGTGCCGCCGTAGACGACGAGCTTGTCGGGGTGCTCGGCGACCTCGGGGTCGAGGTTGTTCTGCAGCATCCGAAGGGCGGCTTCCTGCTGCCATCCCAGGGCACTCAGTTCCGTACCGCGCGGCGCTCGGACGGGGCGGGGTCCTGACATGGTCTGCCTCCTAGCGAACTGTTGCTGTAGATATTCACATCCTGGCTCTTTGAATAGAGCTAGTCAATAGCTGCACGGCCCCGCGCGCCCTCCGCCCGGATGTTTGGCTGGGATGTATGGGCGCAGACATGGACAGGGCAGGGGATCCGGCGGGCGACGGGGCGAGTGGGGCTGCGATGTCTTCGGCAGGGACTTCGGGCGCGCCTTCGGGCGGCACGGCAGCGAACGGGGGCGGGGGGACGGACCGGGACGGGACGAGGAACGGGGGCGGGGGGACGGACGGGGACGCGACCAGGGGGAACGACGGCCGGACGACGGGCGGGGGCCGCACGACGGACGGGGGTGAGACCGAGGCGACGGGCCGCGGGACGTCGGACGGGAGCCGGCCGACGGACAGGGACCGGCCGACCGGTCGGGGCCGGAACCGGACGACGGACGCGGCCACGGGGGCGGGGACGGGGACGGGCGGCGGCGAGCCGGACTCCGAGCGGGTCTCCCGGCGTGACGATGCCGTGCGTGCCGCCGTGGAACAGGGCCTCCTCACACCCGGACACCCCATCGTCGCCCTCCTCGACGTCCCCGGCATCCGGACCTCGGCCGCCGCGCTGCGTGCCGCCTTCGACGCGGTGACCGCCCCCGGCGCTCCCGTGCTGCACGCCTTCGCGGTGAAGGCGACGCCTCTCGTGCCCGTACTGCGGCTGCTGCGCGAGCAGGGCATCGGCGCGGAGGTGGCGAGCCCCGGAGAGCTCGCGCTGGCCCGGGCGGCCGGGATGCCGCCCGCGTGGACCGTGCTCGACTCGCCCGCCAAGACGCCCGCCGAACTGCGCGAGGCGCTGGCCCTGGGCGTCGCGGTCAACGCGGACAATCCGCAGGAGCTGGACCGCATCGACGCCATCGTGAGCTCGGCGGCCACCGGCTCCCCCATCGGGCTCCGGGTGAACCCGCAGGTCGGCGGGGGATCGATCGAGGCGCTGTCCACGGCCACGGGGACCTCCAAGTTCGGGGTCGCGCTGCGGGACGAGGGAGCCCGCGCGTGGATCGTGCGGGCCTACACCGACCGCCCCTGGCTGACCCGGCTGCACGCGCACTCGGGCTCGCAGGGCATGCCGCTCTCCCTGATGGCGCAGGGCGTGGCGGAGACGTACGCCCTGGCGGAGGAGATCAACCGGCACGTCGGGCGGCGGCAGGTCGACACGATCGACATCGGCGGAGGCCTGCCGGTCGACTTCGGCTCCGACGCGACGGCCCCGACGTACGCGCAGTACGCGCGGCTGCTCGCCGAGGTGGTGCCGGGACTGTTCGACGGGCGGTACGGGCTGGTCACCGAGTTCGGGCGGTCACTGCTCGCCAAGCACGGGACGGTGCTGGCCCGGGTCGAGTACGCGAAGTGGGCCGGGGGCCGGGCGGTCGCGGTCACCCACGCCGGGGTGCAGGTGGCGGCCCGCACGGTGTACGCGCCTGGGTCCTGGCCGCTGCGGATCGCCGCGTACGACGCGAAGGGCCGCCCCAGGACCGGACCGGACGTCGTCCAGGACGTCGCGGGCCCCGCCTGCTTCGCGGGCGACCTGCTCGCGCGGGGCCGCGCGCTGCCGCTGCTCGAACAGGGCGACCATGTGGCCGCGCTGGACACCGGCGCGTACTACTTCGCCCACCACTACGCCTACAACTCCCTCGCCCGCCCCGGCATCTACGGCTTCGCACCGGCCGGCGACGGCGCGGGCGGCGTGCGCTTCGCGGTCGTGCGGGAGCCGCAGACCCTCGACGAGATCGTCGCGGAGTCGGGCGGCGCGCACGGGCCCTCGCTCACCACGCTGTAGCCGCCACCCGCGCTCCCGCCACAGCCACCACCCGCCCCCCAGGCAGGGACACAGACCGGGCGGGCGCGCGCCGGGGATGAGCGGCCAGCCGTGCCAGGGGCGGCGGGCGCACCCCACACCGCGGGCGCCCCGGCCCACTCGCGAGCGCCCCTGCCGCGCTCCTCAGGGCACCACAAACCGGCCATCCGGGGTTTCAAGAGGCCGGAGAATGTGGCCAGTTGACCCACCTTAGTCATCGCGGGCATGTTCCACAGGAAAATGCCCGATCACTCCCTTCCCGTGCGCACAGTGCGTAACTTCTTCGTCACTCGGCCGAACCCTTGGCGGGAGGGGAGACACGGTGCCTGGAATCGACGAGTGCCTGCTGGAAGCCATGACACTGCCCGGTGCGCGGGGTGCCTCGGTGGTCGACTGGACCAGCGGCCTGGCCCTGGGCACGGTGGGCGACGCACCGGGCGACGACCACGAGACGACCGCTGCCGAGGCCGCCGAGCTGGCCCGGCTCGCAGCGGAGAACCGCTCGTTCGCCCCGAAGGACGGCTCCGACTGGTCCGAGTGGTCGGACCAGGAGACCCCGATCGAGGACCTGATCATCAGCAACCGCGACAGCTATCACGTCCTGCGGTTCGTACGGACCACCTTCGACAGCAGCGTGTTCCTGCACCTGTGGCTGGCCCGCGCGGACGGCAATCTCGCCCTGGCACGCATCCGGCTCGGCGAGATGGCCGGACGGCTGGTGCTCGTATGACCACGGTCAGGACACCTCCCCCACCCCGGCTCCCGGTGCGGGACAGAGCACCGAGCGCCGCCGCCGGCGGCGTCTCGCCGATGCTCAGCCGGCTCGCGGAGGAGCGGGCCACCGGCGTCCTCATCCGCGAGCGCGGCACCCTCTACCTCGCCGACGGCGAGGTGGTGCACGCCGAGAGTCCGGCAACCCCCGGACTCGACGTGCTGTTCTCCGTCCGCGGGGTGCTGGACGCCGAGGTGTGGCGGGAGGCGGTCGCCGCGGCCGGGGCGCGCCGCCGGGTCGGCCGGTTCCTGATCGACAGCGGGCGGATAGCGGAGGGCGCGCTGGAGCTGTGCCACCTCGGCTCGCTGTACGACGCGGCGTACTTCGTGCTCGGACCGAGCAGCACCCCGAGCCGCTTCCGGTACGGCGCCGCCCACTGGCTCGGCCCGCTCCGCCCCGTCACCGTGGCCGCGCTGGAGCGCGAGACGGTGCGCCGGCGCGAGCTGCTGCACCGCATATGGCCCGACCCGGCGACCGACACCGCGCCGCTTCGGCGCGCCCTGCTCGCCGCGGGCCCGACGGTTCCGCTGCGCCAGGAGGCCGTCCTCGGCCGGGTGGACGGCGTCCGCACGGCGGCGGACGTCTCCCTCGCGCTGGGGCGGCCCGCCTTTCACACGCTTGTCGATCTGCGGCGACTCGCCGCCGCCGGACTCGTGACGGCCGCGCCCGCACCGCAGCCGCTTCCCGCGCCCAGCGTGCTCACCCAAACCTCCACCGATCCCGACGTCGCGCTGCTGCGACGACTCAGAGACGCACTGGAGGCCTTGTGAGTCCCAACCCGCGGGAGGCCTTGTGATCCGCGCGCTACGACAGCGTGCCGGGAGGAGACTGCTGATGGCGGCGGAGCCCGAAGTCCTAGACGAACTCCATCGGTTGAGGGCCCGTGTGCCCCAGCTGACCGGAGCGCTCGCGGCCAGCGCCGACGGTCTCGTCCTCGCCCACGACACGCCCGGCGTGGAGCCGGACGGCCTGGCCGCGCTCACCGCGGCGGCGCTCGGGGTCGCCATACGGATGGCCGAGGCGACCGGGCACGGCGACCTGCGAGAGCTGCTGGTGCGCGGTGCGCACGGCTATGTGGCGACCTACGCGGCGGGCGGCTCCGCCGTGCTGACGCTGCTCGCCCAGGACCGGGTGAATGTCGGCCGGCTGCACCTGGAGGGGCGCCGTTCCGGCACCCGGATCGGCGAGCTCGTCGACGCCGCCACGGCGCGCGGCGAGCCGGCCGCCGAACCGGCCAAGACGCCCGCGAAGACCTCGCCGGGCACTTCGCGCACGCGCACGGCGCGCGGCACCACAGCCGCGCGCACCACCTCGACCCCTGCCACCAACCACCCGAGCACATCAGAGAGTTGAAGGAGCACCACACCATGACGAACACCGAGACCGCGCTCAAAGAGGCACTGGCGTCCATCGAGGGCGCGACCGGTGCCGCCCTCGTCGACTACACCAGTGGAATGGCGCTGGGCACGATCGGCGGCAGCAAGAGCTTCGACCTCACCGTCGCGGCGGCCGGCAACACCGACGTCGTCCGCGCCAAGCTCCGCACCATGGAGCACCTGGGGCTGAAGGGCGATATCGAGGACATCCTGATCACGCTCTCCGACCAGTACCACCTGATCCGGCTGATCAAGGGGCGTGGCGGAAACGGCCTCTTCCTGTACCTGGTGCTCGACCTCAAGCGCGCCAACCTGGCCATGGCCCGCCACCAGCTGAAGAGGATCGAGGCCGACCTGGAGGTCTAGTTCCCGCTCGGTCAGCGACGCCGTGCCCCGCCGGGCGCGGCGTCGCCCGCCGCCACTCCGGTGGCCCGGACGGCCCGGACCGGCTTGCCCGCGGGGGCACCGGCACGCGCGCCGAGCCAGTCGACGCGCACCCAGATCAACGCCTGCTCGGCACGTTCGAGGCGCCCGAGCCGGCCGGCCTTCAGCCACAGTCCGACACCCGCGCCGGCGAGCAGCATGCCGCCCGCCGCGGGCACGGCGAACGAGCTGCCCAGCGCGGCGGCGAAGCCGAGGAGGAGCCACCAGCGGTGGCCCCGGCGCCAGTTGCGAAGCGTCACGGCACGGTCCTGGAGCACATCGTGCTTACCGGCGCGGACGGCGGAGCGGACCAGGGCGGTGTACCGCTTCCTGCGCCAGGACGCCACCACGGCCGCCGCGACGAGAAACAGCGCGGCCCCCGCCAGGACGCCGATCCTGCGCCCGGTCAGTCCCGGGACCGACACCCCGATTCCAGCAGCGAACACCCCGCACCACCACAGCGGTGCGGCTCCGGCCCGCACCACGACGGCCACTCGGGCCAAGCCCTGTCCTCCGCGTGCCACGATCTGCCTCCCGTCTCAGCGCCTTCGCGTCCACGGGCGCGTCGCCGACCGCCGCCGCGCCCGTGTGTCTTTGGGCGCGCAGGCTAGCCAGGGAAGGTGAGACGAGTCTGAGAAACGCCGGAATTGCCGCCCGGTCGCCTACTCCACGAACAGTCCCCGTACGGCGGCCCGCGCGTCGAACTGCTCCAGCCGGGCCTGCGCGTCCGGCAGGTCGTCGCACATGGCCTCCAGCAGAACGCGGCCCAGCAGCATCGGCGCGCAGGCCGTGTCGAAGGCGAGGCCGGTGCCGACTGCGGCGGGAAGCAGCAGGTCGGACACCTTCGCGACCGGCGCGAACGCGGAGTCCGCGACCGTGACGACGGTCAGTCCGGCCTCCTTCGCGTAGCCGAGGGCGTCGACGACCTCGCGCGGGTGCCGGGGCAGCGCGAAGCACAGCAGAGCCGTGGCCCCGGCCCGGACGGCCGCGTCGATGCGGTCCTGGAGCATCGTGCCGCCCTCGTGCAGCAGCCGTACATCGGGGTGGACCTTGGCGGCGAAGTAGGCGAAGCCGTAGGCCTGGGAGGCGGCGGCGCGCAGCCCGAGGACGGGCAGCGGACGGGACGCGGCCAGCAGGCGCCCGGCCCTGGCGACCGGGCGTGGATCGGCGAGGACCGCCGCGAGGTGGCGCAGGTTCTCGATCTCGGCCTCGACGGCCTGCTGGTACTCGTTGTACGAGGCGGTGTCGGTGGCCGGTTCGGCGGGCGCGACCTCGCGCAGGTGCTTGCGCAGCGCCGGGTAGCCGTCGAAGCCGAGGGCGACCGCGAAGCGGGTGACGGAGGGCTGGCTGACTCCGGCGAGTTCGGCGAGTTCGACACTGGACAGGAACGGCACGTCGGCGGCGCGCCGCACCATGCTGTGGGCGATACGCCGCTGGGTCGGGGTGAGCCGGCGCCCCTCGAAGAGTGCCTGGAGGCGCCCGGCGGGACTGTCGCTCATACCCGTGTCGCTCTCCACGCCGACGCCCCCGTGCGCGCCGCTGTCCCCGTCCGCGTCCCTGTCCACGTTCATGTCCCTGTCCACGTCTGCGCTTCCGCCCCCGTTCCTGCTTCCGCCCCCGTTCCTTCCACTGCCCCCGTTCGCGTCCCTGCCCGCGCTCATGACGTACTCCCCCTCCAGATGTCCGTGAACCGGTCGAGCAGTGCGGCGGCCGCCGTCACGTCGTCCGTGAGCGGCCGGTCGGCCTGCTCCGCGTCGAGAACCGCCTCGGCCAGTTCCAGTGCGCGCCCGGTCGGCAGCTCCGGGTCGGGCCGCAGGTCGCGCTGGCGCAGTGCCCGTACCGCGGCGACCAGTTCGCAGCCGACGACGAGACGGTACGCACCGCACGCCCGCAGCGTCTGGCGTGCGGCGAGCGAGGCGAAGCTCGCCTGTTCCTCGACGCCCCGGGAGAGTACAGCGTGGCCGAGCGAAGCGGGCGCGGAGAAGGCCCGCAGGTCACCGAGTGCGGCACCGGCGGCGTACTCCAGGATCATCACGCCGGAGGACGCCGGCTCGTGGTCGGCGAGGAAGGGGCGCAGCCGCGTGTAGGCGGGTTCGTTGAGGGTGGACAGGCGCGAGGTGGACAGGCGTGCCACCTGGGTGACGGCGAGCCTGAAGTGGTCCAGGGCGAGCGCGAGTTGGGCCTGGTAGAAGCCGCCGTGGTGGTAGGCGGCCATGTCCTCGGGGGAGATGAGGGGGTTCTCGGCGGCGGCGTTGATCTCCACCGCGAGGACCGCCTCCAGGGCGTCGGCCGCGTCGTGCGCGGGGCCGTGTATCTGCGGGAGGCAGCGGAAGCCGTACGGGTCCTGGATCCGTCCGAGCGGTGGGGTGGGCCGGTCCGCGGCGCCGATCAACTCCCGCATCCGGCGTGCCACTTCGACGGATCCCCGGTGTGGCCGGGCGGCGTGCACGGGCGCCGCGTACGCCTCGTGGGACCCGTCGACCGCCAGCAGCGACAGGGCCGCGACGACCTGTGTGGCGCCGATCAGCGCGCGCAGTTCGTGCAGGGCGAGCGCGGCCTGCCCGAGGGTGAGCGCGTTGCTGCTGATGAGCGCGAGCGCGTCGTTGTTGTCGAGCGACTGTGCTTCGGGCGCCACGCACCCGCCGGGCCGCGCACCCGGCCGCCCGCCACCCGGCACCGCCGAGCCGTCCGGCCCCCGCCACGGGTGCTCACCCGCGAGGGCCAGGCCGACCTGGGCCAGTGCGGCGATGTCTCCCGTGCCGACCGAGCCGAACTCGTTGACGACCGGGTGGGCGCCGTTCTCCAGCGCCTCGCAGAGCGCCGTCACGACGGTGGGCCGCAGTCCCGCGCCGCCCGCCAGGAGCTGGTTCGCGCGGACGGCGAGCATCGCGCGGACCTGGCGGGCGGGCAGTTCCTCGCCGATGGCGCCGGCATGGCTGCGCAGCAGGCGCAGTCCGTGGTCGGCGGCCGCCTCGGTCGGCACGTCCTCGTTCCGGTTCGCGCCGACGCCGGTGGAACGGCCGTAGACGCGGCCGGTGGCGGCGATCTGCCGGGCGGCGCACCACGACTCCTCGACCCGCTTCATCGCATCGGTGCCGGGAACCGGCCGCGCGGCCCCGTCGGCGAGCCGTACGACGTCGTCGACACCGGTGCCGCGACCGTCCAGGACCACGAGAGCGAGGTTCGCCGGAGGAGTCACCGCACGCGCCGGGTCCACGATCCGAGACGACACCACGGGCACCCCCTTCTCGGTCTATTCAGGTACTGAGAACTCTGCATGACGATATGCAGGCCGGGCAAGGGACGCCTGTCCGGGGGTTCGGCCCAGCCGCAACAGGGGGGCTATCCCCAGTGCCGCGCGGGCCCCGGCTGCCTAACGTGAAGGACATGACCGGTATGGGAGCCCGCCACGGCGATGCCGAACTGAAGAAGGAACTCGACGCCACCCTGCACGCGCGCAGGGAACTCGGCGACGAGTACGAGTCCGCGCTGGTCGACTCGTTCCTGGAGAAGGTCGAGCAGCGCCTCGACGGCGCGGTCGACCGCCGGGTGCGGCGCCAGCTCGCCGAACAGCAGATGGTGGTGGCGCGCGGCACGCGTTCACCCCAGTCGTCCGACTCCTGGGGCGAGCGTTTCGGCTTCGGGATCGTCTCGCTCGTCCTCGCGATCCCGCTGTCCGCGATCGGCGGCGGAGTCGCGCACCTGCCCGGACTGCTCGTCGCCTGGGCCGGCATCGTCGGCGTGAACGTGGTCCAGGCCGCACGTCTCTCCCCGGACCTCTTCCGCCGCCGCAAGGCCCGGCCGGAGTCGGACTGGGAGGAGTAGCGGACCGACCGCACGGGGAACGCGCGCCACGCGGACAAGGACGTACGACGACGAAAGGGGCCGTCGTCCCGCCCCCCACCGACGCGCGAAGGAAACCGGCGCCGACGCACGACGCACGAAAGGGCCCGGCACTTGGGACAAGTGCCGGGCCCTTCGACGTGTTGCGCGGGGACCGCCGCACCCCCGTTGCCGGGGGGCGGGACGACGGCGGTCCCCGCGAGGGACGCGGGCCGGGTCAGGACCGGGCTTGCGCGTCCTAGGCGTCCATGGAGGTCCGGGAGCCGCTCCGGAGGTCCTTGGCGCCGTTTTGGCGTCGGTCTGGGCGGGGAGCCGCTCCCGCCCTGCCGACACCCACCAATGTGCCGGACCCGTGTTAAGCGGGTGCTGCGCGGACGTGACGCGCTCGTACCACTTCCGCGAAGTTCACCCCGGCCGGAGCCGGAAGATCCACCACGGATCCGACACTTCGAACAAATATCCCGCCGAGGGCCCGGACAGCCGAACGTTGTGCGCCCGGCGCCGCCCCCGACCGTCAGCCGTGCGCCCCCGGCCGCCGCCGGGCGCCGCCCCGACCCTCTCCCGGGGCCCTTTCCCGCGGCCCCGGGCAGGCCCCGGCTACGCCCTGGTGCCGCCCTTGGCCAGGAAGGACAGGAGGTCCTGCCGGCTGACGACGCCGGTGGGCTTGCCCTCGACGAGCACGATCGCGGCGTCGGCGCCACCGAGCACGGACATCAGGTCGCCGACCGGCTCACCGGAACCGACCTGCGGCAGCGGCGACGACATGTGTTTCTCCAGCGGGTCCTCCAGGGAGGCCCGCTTGGTGAACAGCGCGTCGAGGAGCTCGCGCTCCACGACCGACCCGATGACCTCGGCGGCCATCACGTCCGGGTGACCGGCGCCCGGCTTGACGATCGGCATCTGGGAGACGCCGTACTCGCGCAGCACCTCGATGGCCTCGCCGACGGTCTCCTCCGGGTGCATGTGGACGAGCGAGGGGATGGAGCCGCCCGCCTTGTCGTTCAGCACATCGGCGACACGGGCGCTCGGGCCGGTGTCCTCCAGGAAGCCGTAGTCGGCCATCCACTCGTCGTTGAAGATCTTGCTGAGGTAGCCGCGCCCGCTGTCGGGGAGCAGCACGACGACGACGTCGTCGGGGCCGAGACGCTCGGCGACCCGCAGCGCGGCGACCACGGCCATGCCGCAGGAGCCGCCGACGAGCAGCCCCTCCTCCTTGGCCAGCCGACGGGTCATCTGGAAGGAGTCCTTGTCGGACACGGCGACGATCTCGTCGGCGACCGTACGGTCGTACGCGGTCGGCCAGAAGTCCTCACCGACGCCCTCGACGAGGTAGGGCCGGCCGGAGCCGCCCGAGTACACGGACCCCTCGGGATCGGCGCCGACGACCTGCACCTTGCCGTCGCTGGCGTCCTTCAGATACCGGCCGGTACCGGAGATCGTGCCGCCGGTCCCCACACCCGCGACGAAGTGGGTGATCTTCCCCTCCGTCTGCTCCCACAGCTCGGGGCCGGTCGAGTGATAGTGCGAGAGGGGGTTGTTCGCGTTGGAGTACTGGTCGGGCTTCCAGGCTCCCGGGGTCTCCCGCACCAGCCGGTCGGAGACGTTGTAGTACGAGTCCGGGTGCTCGGGGTCGACGGCGGTGGGGCAGACCACGACCTCGGCCCCGTACGCGCGCAGCACGTTGATCTTGTCGGTGGAGACCTTGTCGGGGCACACGAAGATGCACTTGTACCCCTTCTGCTGCGCCACGATGGCGAGCCCGACACCGGTGTTGCCACTGGTCGGCTCGACGATCGTGCCGCCGGGCTTGAGGGCGCCGCTCTCCTCCGCGGCCTCGATCATGCGCAGGGCGATGCGGTCCTTAACGGATCCGCCGGGGTTGAAGTACTCAACCTTCGCCAGGACGGTCGCCTGGATGCCCGCGGTCACGTTGTTGAGCCTCACCAACGGGGTGTTGCCGACGAGGCTGATCATCGAGTCGTGGAATTGCACCGTTGTCTCCGGAGCTGCGTTTTCAACAGGAATGGTCCCGTCAGCCTACGGCCCCGCGCAGTCGTTCACGCGCCGTTGAGATTGGCCCACCTGCTCTTCGGGGCAAGCAGTGGTTGTACGGCTACAAGGAGGTGGCGGCGACGGATGTCGAGCTTGTCGAGGGCGAGGGTGGCCCGGCGGATCGCTGCGGGCGCGGCGTACGGCGGCGGCGGGGTCGGGCTGGTGGGCGCGGCGGCCGTCGGTCTGGTGCTGGCCGAGGTGCAGCTGGCGAAGCGGCATGTGGGCAACGGGCACGCCCCCTACGCCCCGCGCGCGGACGGACTCTACGGGTACGACTACGCCGGTGCCTCCCCTGACGAACCGCCGCTGCGGCTGACGATGCTCGGCGACTCCACGGCCGCGGGCCAGGGGGTGCGCCGGGCACGCCAGACGCCGGGGGCGCTGCTGGCCTCGGGGCTCGCGGCGGTGGCCGAGCGGCCGGTGGAGCTGTGCAACGTGGCGCTGCCCGGCGCCCAGTCGGACGACCTGGACCGCCAGGTCGCGCTCGCCGTCTCGGAGAACTCCCGGCTGCCCGACGTCTGCGTGATCATGATCGGCGCGAACGACGTGACGCACCGGATGCCGCCGACGCGCTCCGTACGTCACCTGTCGGCGGCGGTACGCCGGCTGCGCACGGCCGGTGCGGAGGTCGTCGTCGGCACCTGTCCCGACCTGGGCACGGTCGAGCAGGTCCAGCAGCCGCTGCGCTGGCTGGCCCGTCGCGCGTCCCGCCAGCTGGCCGCCGCGCAGACCATCGGAACGGTCGAGCAGGGCGGCCGTACGGTGTCGCTGGGCGACCTGCTGGGACCGGAGTTCGCGGCGAACCCGCGCGAGCTCTTCGGCCCCGACCACTACCACCCCTCGGCCGAGGGGTACGCCACGGCGGCCATGGCGCTCCTGCCCACGGTCTGCGCGGCCCTCAACCTCTGGCCGGCCGAGGAGGAGCGCCCGGACGTCTCGCGTCACGAGGGGTTCCTGCCGGTCGCCCGTGCGGCCGCCGAGGCCGCCTCCGAGCCCGGCACCGAGGTCGCCGCCGCCATGCCCACGGGCCCCCGGGGCCCCTGGGCCCTCCTCAAACGCCGCCGCCGCCAACGCCTCCCCGCCACAGACCCCGCCCCGACCCCGTCCCCTTGACTCCCCGGGGACGGTTCCCGGGTGCGGGTGCGTGGGGGCTGGTCGCGCAATTCCCCGCGCCCCTAGGTATCTCAACCGGGCCGGCGAAAGAGCAGCTCCCTCCGCCGCCCGGGGAGCGAGGCAGGATCCAACCCCTCCGCCGCCCGGGGAGCGGGGTCAGAATCCAGCCCCTCCGGCGTTTGAGGAGCGGGGTCTGGGGCAGAGCCCCAGGAGGCCCAGCCCAGAGGGGGCCACCCCCTCACACCGCCCCGCCTCAAGGGACCCTCCACCCAAGGCGCCCCCGCCAGCAAAAAGCAAGCGCTTAGAAAAGTGCGGCCGGTGTCACACACCAAGACCGGTGACCTGGCCGGTACGTACGGGTAACTTCCCAACCAGCCCTGCACACTTCCCGTACGCCAATGGAGCCGTGATGCCCGAAGCCGTGATCGTCTCAGCCACCCGCTCCCCGATCGGCCGCGCCTTCAAGGGCTCTCTGAAGGACGTGCGCCCCGACGACCTGACCGCCACGATCATCGAGGCCGCCCTCGCCAAGGTCCCCGAGCTGGACCCGAGGGACATCGACGACCTGATGCTCGGCTGCGGCCTCCCCGGCGGCGAGCAGGGCCACAACCTCGGCCGCATCGTGGCCGTGCAGATGGGAATGGACCACCTCCCGGGCTGCACCATCACCCGTTACTGTTCCTCCTCGCTGCAGACCTCCCGCATGGCTCTGCACGCCATCAAGGCGGGCGAGGGCGACGTCTTCATCTCGGCGGGCGTCGAGATGGTGTCGCGGTCGATCAAGGGCACCTCCGACGGGATGCCCGACACCCACAACCCCTTCTTCGCCGAGGCCGAGGCCCGTACGGTCGAGGTCGCGCAGTCGGAGGGTTCGACCTGGCACGACCCGCGCGAGGACGGCCTGATCCCGGACGCGTACATCGCGATGGGCCAGACCGCCGAGAACCTGGCCCGCCTCAAGGGCGTCACCCGCCAGGACATGGACGAGTTCGGTGTGCGCTCGCAGAACCTCGCCGAGGAAGCCATCAAGAACGGCTTCTGGGAGCGCGAGATCACCCCGATCACCACCCCGGACGGGACGGTCGTCAGCAAGGACGACGGCCCGCGCGCGGGTGTGACGCTGGAGGGCGTCCAGGGCCTCAAGCCGGTCTTCCGCCCCGACGGCATGGTCACCGCGGCCAACTGCTGCCCGCTGAACGACGGCGCCGCCGCCCTCGTGATCATGTCCGACACGAAGGCCCGCGAGCTCGGCCTGACCCCGCTCGCCCGCATCGTCTCGACCGGCGTCACCGGCCTGTCCCCCGAGATCATGGGCCTCGGCCCGGTGGAGGCCAGCAAGCAGGCGCTGCGCCGCGCCGGCCTCACCGTGGACGACATCGACCTGTTCGAGATCAACGAGGCCTTCGCCGCCCAGGTGATCCCGAGCTACCGCGACCTGAACATCCCGCTGGACAAGCTGAACGTGAACGGCGGCGCCATCGCCGTCGGCCACCCCTTCGGCATGACCGGCGCCCGCATCACCGGCACGCTGATCAACAGCCTCCAGTTCCACGACAAGCAGTTCGGCCTGGAGACCATGTGCGTCGGCGGCGGCCAGGGCATGGCGATGGTCATCGAGCGCCTCAGCTGAACACGGTGACCCCGTTCCCGTAACGGGAGTTGAACCCACCGTGACCGAATCGGCCCAGAAGCCCGTAACCACCGGGCCTCTGGGCCGATTTGTGATCCAATCCCATCCAAGATGTGACCTATGTCCCTTCGAAAGGGCATTCGCGCAGGTCAGAGTGGTTGCGCAGCTAAACCCCAGGCCCAAAGTCCTGTCCTATTCGTGACGTTACGCACTGACAGTTTGATGGTTCTCCCTTCAAGCTGATGTAGGAAGTCGGGGGCCGACTTTGAACCGGGAGTACGTCAGTGAGCGCTATGCCGATTGCTTTGCTGCTCACCACCGCCGCCACCGCGGCCGTGGGCGTCGCCGTTCTGCACACCGTGCAGGGCCTGCGTCGGCAGGTCGCAGCCCTGCACAGTGAACTCGCCGAGAGCCGCGCCAATGCCGCGCGAGGTCTCGTGCCCGCGGCGCGCGGAGCCGCCGACGCGGACGAGATACGCATGGCGGTGGCCGAGGCGCTCGCCGAGGAGCGGGAGCGGGAGCTCGCCGAGGCGCGGGCCTTCTGGGCCGCCCAGGAGGCGCGTGACGCCTCCGACGCACCGTCGCTGCTCGGACTCCCGGACAGCGAACTGTTCCTGCCGCGTCACTCGGACTTCGTGGGCCTGGAGCACCTGGAGCCGGTGGCCGAGGCGCTCGCCGAGCCGGACGTCGAGGAGTTCCTCCAGACCGGCACCGTCGGCGATTCCCCCGAACTCGCCGCGGCCCGCCGCCGGCACCCCTCGCACCCGGACTTCGTCCCCGTCCAGTCACCCGTGGTCAACGACCACGAACGCACGGTGGCCTGCCTGGAGGAGCTCGCCGAGTCCCGCACGGAGCTGGCGGACGTCCGCCCCGGCCCGCTCGGCACTCTCGACGTCTACGTCTTCGCCGACGGTACGACCCTGTGCATGACCCCGGGCCACCGCGAGACCGCGGAGCGGCTCGCCACGGCTCTGCACGCCGGCGAGACGCCCGTCCTGCTCGGTGGCTCCGGTGTCTCCGGCGCGTACGCGCTGACCTTCGCCTTCGGCGAGGAGAACGTCTACATCCTGGCGGACCGCGTCATAGCGTCGCTGTAACCCTCAGTGCATCGCCGTGTGCCCCTCGGGGTGGCGCAGTGAACCGCGGCGAACCGCCCCGAAGCGGCAGGTCAACGTGCCGAAGGGGCCGGGCGACCCGCGCCGGAGTCGATCGACGGATCAGACCCCGGCGCGTTTCTGTGCCTCCGCCACGAGCGTGACGGCTTCGGCCAATTCCTCCTCGTCCTTCAGTACGAGTGCCAAGTCATGTGCGGCGACAGTGACTTGATCGGCGGCAGCGAACATCCCGGCGTCGGGCATCTCCCGGGGCTCCCCCGACGGGTCCTCGACCCGCTGGGTGCGCAGCGCGAACTCCCTGGCCAGCCCTAGTGCCTCAGCCGCGGCACCTCGTTGCAGGCGGCTCTGCGGTGCGGCCCGCAACCGGTCGGCGAAGTGGTCCACGGCACGGGTCAACGGCGTCGTATCCAGCACGCCGCGAGACTACGCGCAGCGGCGGGACTGTTGCCAACAACCCAACCCTCAGGCACGGTGGCGTGAAGGACCGGCTTACATCCCCTTTGCGTTCGGAGGCGCCGATGTCCCAAGTCTTCTCCGAGGAGACCCATCGCAACCTGCTCGCCCGCATCCCCCATTGCACCGGTCGTGAGATCTCCGACTGGCTTCGCACCGTCGACGAAGGACCCGCCCTCTTCCGCTTCGAGGAGAAGGTCAGCTGGCTCCGCGCCGAACACGACCTCGCGTACGGCCACGCCAAAGCGATCATTCACGAGTACGACCTGAGGAGGGCCGCGCGCAAACTGCTGTGAGCGCGCACCACCGAGACAACAGGCAGCCGACGACGAAGGGCCCGCGAACCGGTGGTTCGCGGGCCCTTCATGTCGGTTGACGGCCCTGTCCGGCCGTCGGTCCGGCTAGTCGTCGCCGCTGAAGATGGCGACCAGCCGCAGCATCTCGACGTAGATCCACACGAGGGTCATGGTCAGGCCGAACGCGGCCAGCCACGCCTCCTCCTTCGGCGCGCCGTAGGCGATGCCGTCCTCGATCTGCTTGAAGTCGAGGGTCAGGAAGAACGCGCCGATCAGGATCGCCAGGATGCCGACGATCGCGCCCAGGGGGCCGCTGCTGCGCAGTCCGCCGTCCGGGGCGACGCCGAAGGCGACCAGGAGCAGGTTCACCGCCATGACGACGATGAAGGCGATGGCGATGGTCAGGCCGATACGCGCGTACCGCGCCGTGACCCGGATCCAGCCCGCCTTGTAGACGAGCAGGGTGGCACCGGTGACCGCCATGGTGCCGAGCACGGCCTGGAACGGCGCGCCGGACCACTGCGAGTTGTACATCTCGCTGATGACCCCGAGGAAGACACCCTCGAAGGCGGCGTAACCGATGATCAGCGCGGGCGAGGCGGTGCGCTTGAAGGACTGCACCATCGCGAGGACGAAGGCGACCAGCGCGGAGCCGATGGCCAGGCCGTAGCTCGTGCTGGAGACCGGCAGCAGCGCCCAGGCGAGAACGGCGCCGACGACGACGGTGCCGAGCGTCATGGCCGAGCGCATGACGACGTCGTCCATCGTCATCCGGCCGGTGGTGACCGGGGCCTGCGGCGGAACGCCGTACTGAAGGTCCTGCTGTGCGTATGGGTTCTGCGCGTAGGGGTTGCCGCCCTGCTGGGCGTACGGGTTCCCCTGCGTGCCGACAGCGGGTCCCCCGGCCTGCGGCGCCGCGTTGAAGCCCGCGTAGCCGTTGTCGCGGCTGAACCCCCGTCGCGAGAAGACCGGGTTACTGCTCCTCATTTCACTCCTCCATGGCCACCCTCGTGGCCTTGGCTCAAGAGTAATAGGTAGGCAAAGGACTGACCCTAGTGCTTGGGGAGGATCTTTCCCTTGTTGTGCCACCGTACGCGTGTGTCCTCGGGCACGCCCGCACTGGTACGAAGCCGTGACACCGGCTTCCGAGAGCTCTCGTCCCCTCTCAAGCCGCCTTGATCCCTTCTTGTTCCCGTTGTCTCATTCCTGTTCTCCGAGGGGAAAGTCCGTGTACCCCTCCGCGAGGTCCGTCGCGGCCGCCCTGGAGCTCGCGATCCGCTCCAGGCGGGCCAGCCCGACACGGTCCTCGAAGGGGGTGGCGGCGGGGTCGCGGTGCAGCAGGGTCGTCATGTCGTACGAGAACCGCTCGGCCTGCCAGACCCGGCGCAGACAGGTCTCGGAGCAGCTGTCGAGCCGCTCGGCCGATCCGGTGTCCCCGAGGTGGATCAGGGCGCGGGCGAAGGGCACCGACCGACGGCCGGACTACGGGGTTGTTCGATTTCGATCGCGCAGCCCAAAGGGACTCAAGAGACGTTTTGAATTCATTGAGCCAGAATATGCGCGATATACACGCCGCACCGTCTTCCGATCAATCCCGTCGGGTGCCACACTTGAGCTTCGCTAAAGGTGCGGGGAATGCCCAGCGAAAGGAAATCATGCCGATCGAAAAGGGTGCGTTAATCATCGGCGACGGACCGGACATGTATTACATCGAGAACGACAAGCGTCGCCTGGTCCCCGATTACACGACATTGCTGGCACTGGACGCCAGGGGCTGGCCCGCGGTGGAACGCGTGGCGCAGGACGAACTGCTCGGCGTCGAAATCGGACCTCCTATTCCGTCGCTGGCCGACGGAAGCCTGCTCATCGGCACGAACGGCAACTCCTTCCTGGCCCGGGGCGGACGACTCCACGCCGTCCCCGACGCCGCCACACTCGCGCTCTACCCGCGACACCGCGCTTCCCCACTGAGGCCCGAGGACATCCATCTGTTCGACCCGGTCCTGGGGAACCCCCTGACCAGCGTCCACGATGCCGGCGCCGACGCGCTCGCCATAGACGCGTACATCCGCTCCCTCGCTCCACTGCCGCACCAGGACGACACCGACGATCGAGGCCCCGTGGTCAAGCGGCCGGGCGTCACCGAGGTGGACGGCGTGGCGGTCGAGGTGTCGGAGCAGCGGATTCATATGTCCCGGCAGGTCGCCGACTTTGTGGAGATCAGCCCGATTCCGGACGTCATGTGGGCCGGTGCGCTGGTCACGGGCGCTTCCGTGGGCCCTGGGGCGCTGGCTCCCATTCCGCTGCGTCGGCATCCCGGAGAGATCACCGTTTCGACGGATCTCACGCTCCCCGCCGTACGTTCACAGTCCCGTCGGCTGAGCGAACCGTCGTTCCGTGAATATCGGGACGCACTCACCGAACTGGTCGCCGGGCTAAATCCTCAGGACGGCGCGGCGGCGATGTCCTTCAGGCTGGAAAAAATAGACACGCTGGAAGAAGCGATGGTCTCTTTCGGCCTCAATCTCAAGGGTTCGGGCTGGGGAGTCGACGCCAAGGCCCGCGTGGACGCACGCCTCAGCCGGAGTTCGACATTCGGACTCTTCACCCAGGCGTACTATCAGGTCGTCTTCGCTCCCGAAGGTTCACCTCCTCGCTTCTTCGCGGACGAGGTGACCCTGGACCACGTGAAAGGCTATTGCGGTCCGGACAATCCACCGTGCTACATCGCCTCCGTGACCTACGGGAGGATGCTGACGTTCCTGGTGGACAGCGAGTCATCCAGCTTCGAGGTCAAGGCGGCGCTCTCCGCCGCCTGGCAGGCAGCCGTCTCCGGCAAGGCGGACCTGGATGCGCGGCACAAGAGCACACTGTCCCGCAGCTCGGTGACCGCGGTCGTCGTGGGCGGTTCGAGCGGCGCCGTCGGAGACGTCATCGGGGACCCGGTCACCAACCTCGTGCCGTGGGTCAAGGGACAGCTCAAAGTGAACAAGGACCTCCCCGCCGCGCCGATTCAGTACACGGTCCGCTATCTGGCCCCTCCGCACAATCTGGTGCGTGTCTCCCGCACCACCGATGTCGTCAAGATCGTCGACGCGAACGTGTACGGCGGACGTGAGCTGGCAGGCACGTACAAGGTCGGCGAAGGGGACGGCAAGGGGCCGGTGGCCACGGGGATCCGCGTGAACCGGGGGGACGAGATCACCTTCACGGCGACCGGATCCGTCTGGGCGGGGTGGCTGTTCATCGGCAGGACCGGCCCGGAGGGTATCGAGGGCCCACCCAAGTCGTGGTACCCGCTTCCGGAAGGAGACGGAGTACGGGGCTCCATGCTGATCGCCGGTTACGACAACACCCATTGGTTCCCCGTCGGCTCGGGCACACGCGTGCACGTACCCGACGAACAGGACGACTCCGAGCTGTGGCTGCGACTCAACGACGACAACATGACCAACGGCAACGGAGACTTCGATGTCACCGTGAGTGTCCGCCGGCGCACGCCCACCATTCCGGCGCTGGCCGATTAGCCTCAGGCAGTTGAGGTTCCGCGGGGCCGACGGTCCATGACCGTCGGCCCCAGGGGTGGTTGCCGCTGACGATGAACGAGAAAGCCCTGCCGCGTGGCCCCACCGGGGCGATCGCGGGCAGGGTGTCGACGGCAACCAGCGGGCCACGCTCGGGTCGCTCCGACTGTGGCCCGCGTCTTGCGTCGCAAGTGCGGGAAGTGCCCGGAACCGGACTTGAACCGGTACGCCCGCGAGGGGCAGCGAGGTTTAAGCTCGCCGTGTCTGCATTCCACCATCCGGGCAGGCCATGGGCTCCGCATCGAGGTTCCGAGCCTATCGGGGTGCGTCCCCCGAACAGCGGGCAGGCGGACCGATGTTGTCTTATTTTATTGACGTCTGAGGGTGCATCAGCACCCGGAACGGGCCATCAGCACTTGCCAACAGCCTTTCGGACGCGCCTGGCCCGTGTACGCGGATTGACGGAATTTCACCGTCCGAACACGGTCGGGAGGAGCTGTGGACGACGTCACCGGCTGACTCCCGGAGAAACGACCGTCCGAAGTGCGATCCCCGAGCCTCCGCACTGGGTCTTTCGCGGCTCGCTACCCGGAGGGTCCTCAGGGGAGCTTCGTCATCCCCAGGTATGACACAACCACTCCCGGTCCGACCGCAGTCTGCCCCCAGAACCGGAACAGCGGCTGACTACATCCCATGGATCGGCACGGACGATGGAACACGACCCCACCAACGTCGTCGTCCCGACAGGAGCACCCTCCCGTGACCACCACTCCCCTCGCCGGTACAAGCACCGCGGTCGCAGCCCGCGCCACGGAACTGTCGAAGGTCTACGGGCAGGGCGAGACCCAGGTGATCGCCCTCGACCGGGTCACCGTCGGGTTCCGTCAGGCCGAGTTCACCGCGATCATGGGCCCCTCCGGGTCAGGCAAGTCCACGCTGATGCACTGCGTGGCGGGGCTGGACACCTTCTCCTCCGGCTCGGTGCGCATCGGCGACACCGAACTCGGCTCCCTGAAGGACAAGCAGCTCACCAAGTTGCGTCGGGACAAGATCGGCTTCATCTTCCAGGCGTTCAACCTGCTGCCGACCCTGACGGCCCTGGAGAACATCACGCTCCCGATGGACATCGCGGGCCGCAAGCCCGACAAGGAGTGGCTGGACACCGTCATCAAGATGATCGGCCTCGCCGACCGTCTGGCCCACCGCCCCTCCCAGCTCTCCGGCGGCCAGCAGCAGCGCGTCGCCGTCGCCCGGGCCCTCGCCTCCCGCCCCGACATCATCTTCGGCGACGAGCCGACCGGAAACCTCGACTCGCGCTCGGGCGCGGAGGTCCTCGGCTTCCTGCGCAACTCCGTACGGGAGCTGGGCCAGACCGTGGTGATGGTGACCCACGACCCGGTGGCCGCCGCCTACGCGGACCGGGTCGTCTTCCTCGCCGACGGACGGATCGTCGACGAGGTGTACGAGCCGACCGCCGACTCCGTCCTGGACCGGATGAAGCAGTTTGACGGCAAGGGCCGCACCAGCTGACACTCCGCCGAACCGCTCACACCGGCACCTCGGCACCCCCGCACCCCCGCACCCCCGCACCGAGCCGAGACCCGAGTCCGGCTTCCGCGCCTCTCCCGCCCCCCTTCGCACGCTCACCGTGCCCGCCCGCGGCCTTCCGCGCCCGCTGCGCGCCCGCCGCGCGGCTTCCCGCGCCCTCCTGCGACTCCTGGACTGAGAAGACCCATGTTCCGTACCGCCTTGCGCAACGTACTCGCGCACAAGGCCAGGCTCCTGATGACCGTGCTCGCCGTTCTGCTCGGCGTCGCGTTCGTCTCGGGGACCCTGGTCTTCACCAACACCATCTCGGACGCCTACCAGAAGAGCTCCGCCAAGGGCTTCGGCCAGGTCGACGTCGCCATCCGCCCGGAGAGCGCGGCGGACACGGGCGACACCGTCGGCAAGGTGCGGAAGCTGACGCGGCCGCTGCTCGACAAGGCGGCCGGGGTGCCCGGAGCCGCCTCCGCGATCGGCGTCGTCAACGGCTTCACCGCCATGGCCGACAAGGACGGCAAGCTCATCGGCGGGGGCTTCCAGTCGCAGGGCGGCAACTACTGGAGCGGGAAGGACGGCGGTGAGGACCCCCGCTATCCGCTGACGGCCGGGCACGCGCCCCACGGCTCGGGCGAGGTCGCGATCGACGCGGAGACCGCGAAGCGGGCCGGCTACCGGGTCGGCGACACCGTACGTCTGTCGGTCGACGGCCCCGTTCTCAAGCCCGTGGTGACCGGCATCTTCACCACCGACGACGGCAACGTGGCCGCGGGCGGCAGCCTCACGCTGTTCGACACGGAGACCGCCCAGCGGCTGTTCCACTCGGTCGGCTCCTTCGACGAGATCGACGTGAAGGCCGCACCCGGCACCAGCCAGACCGCGCTGCGCAACGCGCTCGACGACGTCGTGCCGAAGGACGTCGCCTCCACCACCACCGGCCGGCAGCTCGCCGACGACCAGGCCGAGCAGATCTCCTCGGCGATGAGCGGCATGAAGACGGGCCTGCTGGTCTTCGCCGGGATCGCGCTGTTCGTGGGCACGTTCATCATCGCCAACACCTTCACCATGCTGGTCGCCCAGCGCACCAAGGAACTGGCGCTGCTGCGCGCCGTCGGCGCCTCCCGCCGCCAGGTCACCCGGTCGGTGCTGATCGAGGCGTTCGTGGTCGGCGCGGTCGCCGCCGTCGGCGGGCTCGCCGCGGGCATCGGCATCGGCGCCGGTATGCGCTCCCTGATGGGCTCGCTCGGCGCCACGGTGCCGGACGGCCCGCTGGTCGTCTCGCCCGGCACGATCGCCACGGCGCTGCTCGTAGGTGTCCTCATCACGATGCTGGCCGCCTGGCTGCCGGGCCGTCGCGCCGCGAGGATCCCGCCGGTCGCCGCGATGAGCAGCGTCCACGCGAAGGCCACGACGAAGTCCCTGGTCCTGCGGAACACGATGGGCGCCCTGTTCGCGGCCGCCGGCGTCGCCGTGGTCCTCTACGCGACGACGATGGACGGCTCGGACGGCCAGGCGCCGATGGGCCTCGGCGCGGTCCTGCTCATCATCGGCGTCTTCGTCCTGACCCCGCTGCTGTCCCGCCCGCTGATCGCCGCGGCGGCCCCCGTCCTGCGTGTCTTCGGGATCTCCGGCAAGCTGGCCCGGCAGAACTCGGTGCGCAATCCGCGCCGTACGGCCGCGACCGCCTCCGCGCTGATGATCGGCCTCACCCTGATCACCGGCATGACGGTGATGGCGGGCAGCCTGCAGAAGTCGATCGACAAGATGGCCAGTTCGGCGATCAAGGCGGACTACGTCGTCTCGATGGCGAACGGCAACTCGCTCTCCCCGGACGTCGAGAAGAAGCTCACCGCGGTCGACGGGGTCACCGACGCCAGCTCGCTGCGCAACGCGCCCTCCCGCATCGACCGGCGGACCGAGTTCCTGACCGGCGTCAACGGCGCGGCCATCGGCAAGCTCACCGACCTCGCCGTCACCGACGGCTCCTTCGAGGTCGGTGGCACCCGGGTCGTGGTCGACGCGGACACCGCCGAGTCCCATGGCTGGAAGGCCGGTTCGGACTTCCGGGTCTCCTACGAGGACGGCAGGAAGCAGAGCCTGACCGTCGCCGGGGTGTACGAGGGCAACGAGATGATCCAGGGCATCATGCTCGACAACGCCACGCTCTCCCCGCACCTGAGCGACGCCGCCGACATGCAGGTCATGGTGAAGACGGCGGGCGGGGCCTCGGACGCGGCCAAGGACAAGCTGGAGCAGGCCCTCGGCGACAACCCGGCGATCAAGGTCCAGGACAAGCAGGACCTCTCCGACAGCATCGCGCAGATGTTCACGCTGATGCTGAACATGCTCTACGGCCTGCTGGCGATGGCGGTGATCGTCGCCGTCCTCGGTGTCATCAACACCCTCGCGATGTCGGTCTTCGAGCGTTCGCAGGAGATCGGGATGCTCCGCGCGATCGGCCTGGACCGCAAGGGCATCAAGCGGATGGTCCGCCTGGAGTCCCTGGTCATCTCGCTCTTCGGCGGCGTCCTCGGCGTCGGTCTCGGCGTGTTCTTCGGCTGGGCCGCCGGTGAACTGCTCGGCAGCAAGATGTCGACGTACGAACTGGTCCTGCCCTGGGGCCGGATGGCGCTCTTCCTCCTCCTCGCGGCAGGGGTCGGCGTCCTGGCGGCACTGTGGCCGGCCCGCCGGGCGGCCCGCCTGAACATGCTGACGGCGATCAAGTCGGAATGACGGGACCGGAGCCGGCGGGCCGGAGCGGCGGGCGGGAGCGGCGAGACCCGCACGGCGGGGTCTGAGCGGCGAGGCCTGAACAGCGGCCCGGGAGTCGCGCCAGAAGGGGGCCCCGTTCCGGACGGAACGGGGCCCCCTCACCTGCTTCCGCTCAGTTCCAGGTCCGCGCCCGCAGCGGCATCCCGGACGTGCCGGTTCCGTCCGGGGTCTTCACCGCCAGGACCTGGTTGACGCCGATGTTGTTGCGTTCGAAGGCGACCGCGCTGGCCGCCATGTACAGGCGCCAGACGCGGGCCCGGCCGGGGCTGGTGAGCCGGACGGCGCGGGACCACCCGGCCTCCAGGTTGGCGACCCAGCCGCGCAGGGTGAGCGCGTAGTGCTCGCGGATGGACTCCACGTCGCGCACCTCGAACCCGGCCCGCTCCAGCTGTGTCACGGTCGTCCCGAGGGGCGCGAGCTCGCCGTCGGGGAAGACGTAGGCGTCGATGAACTCGTCGACGGAGTACGTCGATTCGTCGCGCTGCGGCCGCCGCGCGATCTGGTGGTTGAGCAGCCGCCCGCCGGGCTTGAGCAGACGGTTCAGCACCTCGGCGTACTCCAGGTAGCGCTCGGCACCGACGTGTTCGGCCATCCCGATGGAGGAGATCGCGTCGTAGGGCCCGTCGGTGACGTCCCGGTAGTCCTGCACCCGGATCTCCACCTTGTCGGTCAGACCCTCGTCGGCGACCCGCTTACGGGCGTACGCGGCCTGTTCCTGCGACAGGGTCACCCCGACCACGGTCGCGCCGTGCTCGCGGGCGGCGTGGATGGCCATCGAGCCCCAGCCGCAGCCGACGTCGAGCAGCCGCTGACCGGGCTTCAGGGCCAGCTTCCCGGCGACGAGTTCGAGCTTGTCCCGCTGGGCCCCCTCCAGGGTGCCGTCCTCCTCCCAGTAGGCGCACGAGTAGACCATGGACGGGCCGAGGACGATCTCGTAGAAGTCGTTGCCGACGTCGTAGTGGTGGCTGATGGCTCGTCGGTCGCTGCGCTTGGTGTGCAGGTGGCGGCGTCTGCGCACCTCCTCGACGGGCGGGGCGGGCGGCAGCGGCAGCCCGGCCATCCTCACCAGCCCGCGCACCGCGGCGCGCACCTCGGGGTCGCGCAGAGCCTCTCCGAGCCCGCGCGCGCCCTCGCCGCGCTCCCAGACGAGCCCGGAGATCAGGTCCAGGGCGGTGTACAGGTCTCCGTCGACACCGAGGTCGCCGGAGACCCAGGCGCGCGCGAGCCCCAACTCCCCCGGCTTCCACAGGAGACGGCGCAGGGCGCGCCGGTTGCGCACGACGAGCACCGGAGCTCCGGGCGGACCCGCTTCCGAGCCGTCCCAGGCCCGGATGCGCAACGGGAGCGGGGCTCCCAGCAACTGTTCGACAAGGCTGTTCAGCCGCTGCGCGGCGTCCTGCATGGCGTACACCTCCGAGACAACACTCCCGAACGCTCCGACACCACGTAAACATCTACCCGCCCCGCGCGCAGTCCCCCCTTCGCGTCACGAATTCGCAAAACACATGTAGATGCCATGTTTCTCGTGCCGGGGAAACGCCGAAGGGGCCGCCCGCACCACGGATGGCGGGCGGCCCCTTCTGGGCGTTCGGTGACCGGAGGTCAGGAGGCCTTGGCCTTCTCCTCGGTCTTGGCGGCGGGCGCGGGGGCGACCGCGGCCGGAGCCGGCTTGGCGGCCTCGTAGAACTCCTCGCGAGGAGTCTCCATGGCGCCGAGGGAGACGACCTCGCGCTTGAGGAACATCGCGAGCGTCCAGTCCGCGAAGACGCGGATCTTGCGGTTCCAGGTCGGCATGGCCATACCGTGGTAGCCACGGTGCATGTACCAGGCGAGACGGCCCTTGACCTTGATCTTCATCTTGCCCATGACGATCATCGCGACGCCCTTGTGGAGGCCGAGACCGGCCACCGCGCCCTTGTTGGCGTGGGCGTACTCCTTCTGCGGGAAGCCCCGCATACCGGAGATCACGTTGTCGCCGAGGACCTTCGCCTGCCGCAGCGCGTGCTGCGCGTTCGGCGGGCACCAGGCGTTCTCGACACCGGCCTTGCGGGCGGCGACGTCCGGCACCTGGGCGTTGTCGCCCGCGGCCCAGATGTAGTCCGTGCCCTGCACCTGGAGGGTGGTCTGGGTGTCCACGTGACCACGCGGGCCGAGCGGCAGACCGAAGCGGGAGAGGACCGGGTTGGGCTTGACGCCCGCCGTCCACACGATCGTGTTGGAGTCGACCTCGAGGCCGTTCTTCAGCACCACGTGACCGTCGACGCAGGAGTCCATGGACGTGGAGAGGTAGATCTCCACACCGCGGCTCTCCAGGTGCTCCTTGCCGTACTGGCCGAGCTTGGGGCCGACCTCGGGGAGGATCTTGTCCGCGGCGTCGACAAGGATGAAGCGCATGTCCTCACGGGACACGCTGCTGTAGTACTTGGACGCGTCGCGGGCCATGTCCTCGACCTCGCCGATGGTCTCGGCGCCGGCGAAGCCGCCACCCACGAAGACGAAGGTCAGCGCCTTGCGGCGGACGTCCTCGTCCGTGGTGGAGTCAGCCTTGTCGAGCTGCTCGAGGACGTGGTTGCGCAGGCCGATGGCCTCCTCGATGCCCTTCATGCCGATGCCCTGTTCGGCGAGGCCGGGGATCGGGAAGGTGCGGGAGACCGCGCCCATCGCGATGACGAGGTAGTCGAAAGGCAGCTCGTACGCCTCGCCCACGAGGGGGGCGACCGTGGCGACCTTGCGGTCCTGGTCGATGGTGGTGACCCGGCCGGTGAGGACCTCCGCCTTGGGAAGTACACGTCGCAGCGGGACGACGACGTGCCGCGGGGAGATGCTGCCGGCGGCGGCTTCGGGGAGGAAGGGCTGGTAGGTCATGTACGACCGGGGATCGACGACCGTGACGGTCGCCTCTCCGTAGCGCATCTGCTTGAGGATGCGCCGAGCTGCGTACAGGCCTACGTACCCACCGCCTACTACGAGGATCCTGGGACGCTCCGTGGTGCTCATGCCATCGAGTATCCACCCGCTCCTGGGGGGTCGCTCGTGCGCCCCTTCACAAGCATGGGCAGGGGCTCTGCTACACTCCGCGGCCCACGTGATCGAGGTCATGGCGGCCGGGGGGAACCACCGTACGGTTCGCACCGTTGTCAACACCGCGTGAGCTGCACTCCAACCCATTCGGCCGAGCGGACCACACCCCTGTTTCACCACCCGGAAACGTGGTCGCAACGCCCTGTTGAGCAGCATCCCGGACCGCCCGAGCCCTGCGGAAGGGCCCAAGTGGCCCCTTCGTCGCCCAGCAGGGCCCTTTTCCTTGTGAAGAACTTCACGAACTTTCCCGGCTGGGCCGCGCCGAGGGGGTTCCACGACCCCCTGGACGCGCTCATACGTTATCCGACCTGCTCAGCCGAGGCTACTGATCGGTAGCGAACGAGACCTAAGCCACCGACCACGCGATGCCGTCGAGGATGTCGTGTTCGCTCACGACGACCTCCTGGGCCCCGGTCCGCTCCATGATCGAGAGCAGTACGAGCGCACCCGCGGCGATCACGTCGACGCGCCCCGGATGCATGGAGGGGGCCGTCGCGCGCTCGGCGTGCGTGGAGCGCAGCAGCCACTCGGTGATCTCACGGACCCGGTCGAGGGAGACCCGGGAGTGGTGGATGGCCACGGTGTCGTACGCGGGGAGGTCCTGGGCGATCGCCGAGATCGTGGTGACTGAGCCGGCGAGGCCGACGAGCGTGCGCGCCTCGCGCAGCGGGACCGTCTCCTCGGCGAGGTCGAGGGCCGCCTCGATGTCGGCGCGCATGGCCGCGACCTGCTCCGCGGTGGGCGGGTCGGTCACGGCTCCGTCGCGCACGAGGTGCCGTTCCGTCATCCGTACGCAGCCGATGTCCACGGAGCGTGCCGCGCGCACCCGGTCGGACCCGACGACGAACTCGGTCGAACCGCCGCCGATGTCCACGACCAGGTAGGGCCTCGCGAGGTCGTCCCGCCCGGTCAGCTCCTTGGTCGCCCCGGTGAAGGAGAACTCCGCCTCCTGGTCCCCGGTGATGACCTCCGGCTCGACGCCGAGGATGTCCAGCACCCCGCGCACGAACTCGTCCCGGTTCTCCGCGTCCCGGGAGGCGGAGGTGGCGACGAAACGCAGCCGCTCGGCGCCGTGCTCCTTGATGATCGCCGCGTACTCCCGGCAGGCCGCGAAGGTCCGCTCCAGCGCCTCGGGGGCGAGCCGGCCGGTGCGGTCGACGCCCTGGCCCAGCCGGACGATGATCATCCGCCGGTCCAGTTCGGTCAGTTCGCCCGTCCGCGGGTCGGCGTCGGCCACCAGGAGCCGGATGGAGTTCGTACCGCAGTCGACGGCGGCGACCCGGGTCACTCGCCCTCCCCCGGCACGACGTCCTGCGTG
Source organism: Streptomyces sp. NPDC002935 (assembly GCF_040611295.1). NCBI lineage: Bacteria > Bacillati > Actinomycetota > Actinomycetes > Kitasatosporales > Streptomycetaceae > Streptomyces > Streptomyces sp. NPDC002935. The sequence continues at coordinate 277,219 of NZ_JBEXNW010000009.1, read as the reverse complement.
GAGTCCTCAGCGTCCCCGGTGTCCCCAGCGTCCCCGGAGCCCTTCGCCTCGCTCTTCGGGCCGCCCTCGCCGGGGAGCGTCACGCACGCCCCCTTGCGCCACCACTCCGGCAGCATCGCGATCGCCTCGTCGCCCAGCGGGTTCACGCCCGGCCCCGCGGCCAGCGAGTGGGCGACCAGGACGTGCAGGCACTTCACCCGGTCCGGCATGCCGCCCGCGCTCGGGAAGCCCGCGAGCACCTCGATGGCGTCACGGCGCGCGATGTAGTCCTCGTGGGCGGCGCGATAGGCCGCGGCCAGTTCGGGGTCGGTGGCCAGCCGGTCGGTCATCTCCTTCATGACCCCGTTGGCCTCCAGCGTCCCGATCGCGGACGCGGCCCGCGGGCAGGTCAGGTAGTACGTGGTCGGGAACGGCGTCCCGTCGGGGAGGCGGGGGGCCGTCTCCACCACGTCCGGCTGACCGCAGGGGCAGCGGTGCACGATCGCGCGCAGCCCGCGCGGCGGCCGGCCGAGCTGCTGCTTGAAGGCCTCGACGTCGGCGTCGGTGGGCTCGGTGCGCGGGGTGGTCGGCGGTGGCGTTTCCATGCCGTGAGTCACGTGTCTTTCTGGTCAGTTCATGGGTCGTCACTGGTCGGCGGCGTCGGACTTGTCCACGCCGTCCCAGACGTTGGTGTACCAGGGGCGGTCGGTGGTGCCGTGGTCGGCGCGGGCCTGCTTCGCCGCGTCCGGGTCGATCACGACGAAGCCGGTCTCGCCCGGCATCACATAGTGCAGCCGCTGCCGGATCTGCTGCTCGGCGTACGCGTCGTCCTGCCAGCGTGCCTTGAGGTCGCGCAGCTGCTCGACCCGCTGCCGGGCCTGCTCCCGCTGCCGCTCCAGGTCGGCGACCTCGGCGCGCTGGGAGACGTACTGCCGCATCGGGTACGCGAGCGCGACGATCAGGGAGCACAGGACGAGGGCTAGCAGCGCGGCCCGGCCGGTCAGCCGGGAGCGGCGGGCCTGCCGTTTGGTCTGGGAGCGGTAGACCCGGGCCGCCGTCTGCTCGCCGAGCAGCTTCAGCCTGGTCGATGTGGAGAACCGGTCCCGGTCCTTCACGGCCATGAGTCCCGCCTCCCCAGTACTGGCCCGTCAGTACTAGCCCGTCACGTGCGTACGTCCCCGCACACGGTACGGGACCGAGTACGGGGACGTACGGACGACGCTTCCTGAGCCGGAGGCTCAGTCCTCAGCCGGAGGCTCAGTCCTTGAAGCGGGGGAACGCCGAGCGGCCGGCGTACACCGCGGCGTCGTCGAGGATCTCCTCGATGCGCAGCAGCTGGTTGTACTTGGCGACGCGCTCGGAGCGGGCCGGGGCGCCGGTCTTGATCTGGCCGCAGTTGGTGGCGACGGCCAGGTCGGCGATGGTGACGTCCTCGGTCTCGCCGGAGCGGTGGGACATCATGCACTTGTAACCGCTGCGCTGCGCGAGCTCGACGGCGTCCAGGGTCTCGGTCAGCGAACCGATCTGGTTGACCTTGACGAGCAGCGCGTTGGCGGTGCCCTCCTCGATGCCGCGGGCCAGGCGCTCCGGGTTGGTGACGAACAGGTCGTCGCCGACGATCTGGACCTTGTCGCCGAGGCGGTCGGTGAGGACCTTCCAGCCGGCCCAGTCGTCCTCGAAGAGCGGGTCCTCGATGGAGACGAGCGGGTAGGCCGCCACGAGCTCCTCGTAGTACTCGGTCATCTCGGCGGCCGAGCGGGACTTGCCCTCGAACTCGTACTTGCCGTCCTTGTAGAACTCGGACGCGGCGACGTCGAGAGCGAGCGCGACCTGCTCGCCGGGGACGTAACCGGCCTGCTTGATGGCCTCGAGGATGAGGTCGAGCGCGGCACGGTTGGAGTCCAGGTTCGGGGCGAAGCCGCCCTCGTCGCCGAGGCCGGTGGACAGGCCCTTGGACTTCAGGACGGACTTGAGGGTGTGGTAGACCTCGGTGCCCCAGCGCAGGGCCTCGGAGAAGGACTCCGCGCCGATCGGGGCGATCATGAACTCCTGGATGTCCACGTTCGAGTCGGCGTGCGACCCGCCGTTCAGGATGTTCATCATCGGAACGGGCAGCAGGTGCGCGTTCGGGCCGCCCAGGTAGCGGAAGAGCGGCAGGTCGGACGCCTCGGAAGCGGCGTGCGCGACGGCGAGCGAGACGCCGAGGATGGCGTTGGCGCCGAGCGAGCCCTTGTTGTCGGTGGCGTCCAGGTCGAACATCGCCTGGTCGATCAGGCGCTGCTCGGTGGCGTCGTAACCGACGAGCTCCGGGCCGATCTGCTCGATGACGGCGAGGACGGCCTTCTCGACACCCTTGCCCTGGTAGCGGTTCGGGTCACCGTCGCGGAGCTCGATGGCCTCGAAGGCTCCGGTGGAAGCGCCGGACGGAACGGCGGCACGACCCGTGCTGCCGTCGTCGAGGCCGACCTCGACCTCGACCGTGGGGTTGCCTCGGGAGTCCAGGATTTCCCGGGCTACGACGACGTCGATGGACGGCACGAGCATCTCCTTCTGGGATGTGACGCGGGTATGCGGGGCTTGGCAGCCCCGCGGGATGAGCCTATCCGGCCCGAGGGGATCGGCCAGCCGATCGACCACCCCTTGAGCAGAAGTGAGAGTACATATTGTTCCTGAACGGAACAAAAAAAGAAATGAAAAACCCCGCTCCGGTGCATGCGGGGGAACAAGCACCGGAGCGGGGAGCCCGTGGGGACGGGGGCCCTCACCAGGCCTTCGGCGCAAAGGCCCGACCTGCGAGGGAGCTGCTGTTCAGCTGGGGCGGGGCTGCGCCCGGCCGGTCATGCGGTCGCCCTCCGCCGAAGGCGACCATGTCGGGCCGGGGTGCGGCCGGGCTCAGCGGAGGTGGAGCTGCTGGCCCGGGTAGATGAAGTCGGCGTCGGCGACGATGCCCTTGTTCAGCTTGAACAGCTTCTGCCAGCCGCCCTTGACGTGCTTCTTCTCGGCGATCGAGCTGAGGGTGTCACCCTTGACGACCTTGTACTCGCCGTCACCCTTCTTGACCTTCTTGCCGGTCGGGGTGGTGACGGTCTTCTGGGCGGCCGGGCGCTCCGCGGAACGGGAGGCGGGCTGCTCCGTCGTACGGGTGGTGGTGCTGCTCTGCGAGCCGCTCGAGGAGGAGCTGGAGGGGGTCGACGGGGTCGAGGTGTCACCGCCGTACGCGGCGCTCGACAGGCCGACGCCGCAGGTCGGCCAGGCGCCCTTGCCCTGCCCGGCGAGGACCTTCTCACCGATGGCGATCTGCTGCGACTTCGAGGCCTGGTCCGCGGTGGAGGCGTAGGCGGTGCCGCCGTACGCGGCCCAGGTGGAGGACGAGAACTGCAGGCCGCCGTAGTAGCCGTTGCCGGTGTTGATCGACCAGTTGCCGCCGGCCTCGCACTGGGCGACGGCGTCCCACTCGGAAGCGGTGGCGGCGGAGGCGCTGCCGGCCGCCATCAGCGGAGCGGCGATGGCGACACCGGTGACACCGGCGAGCGTGGCGACGCGGGTGGCCTTGTTCGGACGGCGGTGCTTGCCCTTGCTGGAAAACAGCATGGAGTGATCCCCTCACCGACGCCTGCGAGGTGAGCTGTCGGGTTCGGGCCGGTTGAGTTGCCCGGCCGCGTGCCGTCGGTCCCGTCTCCAGGACGTCCGACACGCGACTTAACCCCAAGCCGTTTCCGGGTGTCTCTCAACTCCCGGACGCGGCACTTACCTTGGGTCCCCCGCTCCTGCCTACGGCGCATGACGCGACGACTGTTCCCGTACGGCCGCTGGCAGGATTCGGCGTTGTGACCGTCGGGGCCCGCTGTGGCGAGCGGTCACGACCGTAAGCAGTCGATCGGCGGAATATCAAAGACGATCAGGGCTTCTGAGACCCATCTCTCACTCGCACCAAACCGGACATTCCACAGCGAACTATGACGCGAACTCCCGCTACTTTTCGACCGTTTCGGTAGCAACAGAGATGCTCCGACCGGGAACGACGAGGCCGGGACCGGCGTCAACCGCCTCCTCGTTCACGGTGGGCAGCTCGCCCCATCCGCCTTCGAGGCCGAGGGCGTCGGAAACACTCCAGAGACTGCCCACGACGCTCACGGCGGGCGAGTCGTCGATGACGTCGATGGCGTCGCGCGAGCCGCGCGAAGCGTGCCGCCCGGCGGCGCTGTCGCCACGACCGTCGGTCACACTCTCCTCGGCGTCGGCACCACGGTGCCGGCCGGCACTGGCGCTCGCACCGTCGGAGGCGTCCGAAGAAGCGCCCTTCTGTCCGGACTTGCCCGACTCGCCACCCTTGCCGGTCGCCTTGTCGGCCGCCTTGCCGGTCGCCTTGTCCGAGCCGCCGGAACCCTGCGAGGCGTGGGGCTTCGCGGTGCTGTCGGCCGCGCCCGAGGAGTCACCCGAATCGGACGAACCGGACAGGTTCGAGGAAGGGGATGAACTGGGCGAAGTCGACAAACCGGATGAAGTGTATGAGCCGGAGTCGCTCCCGGCGCTCGACGAGTCGTCGGCCACGCCCGTGTCGACCTTGATGCCGCCCGAACTCTTGCCGAGCCCGGAGAGCGGTCCACAGGTCGGCCAGGCCGCGAGGCCCTGGTCGTCGAGCACCTTCTCGGCGACGGCTATCTGCTGCGAGCGACTGGCCTGGTCGGCTCTCGGGGCGTAGTCGAGACCGCCGTGCGCCTCCCAGGTCTCCTGGTCCAACTGAAGCCCGCCGTAATACCCGTTGTTGTTGTCGGCGCTCCACGCGCCGCCACTCTCGCACTGCGCCACCCGATCCCAGGTGGTTCCGTCGGCCGCGCTGGCACTCGCCGCGGCGAGCAACGGGATGGCGATGGCCGATCCAGCCACTCCCGCGGCGACGATGAGAGCCGGGGCCTGACGAGGGCGACGGTGACGGCCGTTCCCGGAGAGCATACGGAAGCCTTTCGCGTGACAGCAGGTGACTTCGGCGACTCCTGCGAAGTAGGAAGCGCAGGTGCCGCGTTGATGGGTGAACGTAGCCGGACTCGAACGGTTGTCACAAGTCGATGCACTACCGATCACGCGAAGATCACAGATTTGATGGAGCGTCATGTTCCGGTAGCCGGAAGGGCGCTCTTTCCGGTATGCGGAAGAACCCCTTCGACAGGGGTTCCGAAGGGTCGCCGATGAACCGATCAAGGGCTATTTGACCGGGGTGAACTCCACAGGAAGCGTGCGCAATCCACGCATAATGAGCCCTCCACGCCAGCGCAAATCAGCCGAATCTCCTGCGAGTTGGAGATCGGGGAGGCGGTCGAGGAGGGTGCGGAGGGCGGTCTGCCCCTCCAGGCGGGCGAGCGGCGCGCCCAGGCAGTAGTGGATGCCGTGGCCATACCCCACGTGCTGATTGTCACGCCGCGCGAGATCGAGCGTGTCCGGCTGATCGAACCGCTCGGGGTCGCGGTCGGCGGCGGCGAGGACCACGAGCACGGGATCGCCGGCCGCGATGTCCTGGCCGCCGATCCGCACGTCCTCGGTCGCGAACCGCCAGGTGGCCAGCTCCACGGGTCCGTCGTAGCGCAGGAGTTCCTCGACGCCCGTTTCGAGCAGCCCGCTCTCCCCGGCCGCGAGGGAGGCCTGGAGACGGGCCCGCTGCTCGGGGTGCATGAGGAGGGCGTGAACCCCGTTCCCGATGAGATTGACCGTGGTCTCGAAACCGGCGAAGAGCAGGATGAAGGCCATGGCGGCGGCCTCGTTCTCGGTGAGGTGCTCGCCGTGGTCGGAGGCGCGGATGAGCCCGGAGATGAGGTCCTCGCCGGGTGCGGGCACCGCGGGCAGCGCCTCGCGCTTGCGATGGATGAGCTCGGCGAGATACCCGCGCATCTTCTTGACGGACCGGGCGACCCCGCCCCTCGGCCCGCCGCCGTGCCGGATCATCATCCCCGCCCAGTCCCGGAAGTCGTCCTGGTCCTCGCGCGGGACGCCGAGCAGGTCGCAGATGGCGTAGATGGGGAGCGGGAAGGCGAACTCGTGGATGAGGTCGGCCGAGCCCCTGGCCGCGAACTCGTCGATGAGCTGATCCGTCAGCTCCTGCACCCGCGGGGCGAACTCGGCGACACGCCGGGGTGTGAAGGCCTTGCTGACGAGCCGCCGCAGCCGGGTGTGGTCCGGCGGATCGATGTTCAGCAGATGCGTCATCAGCTCGGCCTTGCGCTCCCCGGGGATCCCGGTCCTTCCCTTCGCGTGCGCGGGCTCGTCGTGATGCGCGGGATTCTTGGACAGCCGCTGGTCGGCGAGCGTCTGCTTGGCGTCGGCGTACCGCGTGACGAGCCAGGCCTCCACTCCGCTGGGCAGCCGGGTGCGGTGCACGGGCGCGTGCTCCCTCAGCCAGGCGTAGGCCGGGTAGGGGTCGGTGGCGAACTCCCAGGTGAAGAGTTCGGGGGCGGCGCTGGCGGAGGCTTCGTGCTCGGTCACTTCTCGACGGTATCCGCAGCGGGCGGGGACACCCGCGCCGACCGGCGATCGGGGCAGCACCTGGGGTGCACGGCGGCGGCGGAGAGCAACCCTGCCCGCTTCACCCCAGGCTGTCCACACATGGCCGGCTGTTTGACTCGGCCGCTCGGCACCTCCCTACATTCACGCAGTGGACCCCGAAATACTCAGATCCAGCTTCGCGGTCGTCGAACGACGGGCCGAGTTCGCGGTCAAGTACTTCTACTCGCATCTGTTCCGCCACCACCCGGAGCTCCGCGGGCTGTTCCCGGCGGATCTCCCGCAGGACATGGAGCGGCAGCGGGACCGACTGTTCGCGGCGCTCACGTTCGTGATGGACGGGCTGGAGGATCCGGACCTGCCGCGGTACCTCAGGGATCTCGGGCGGGACCACCGCAAATATCTGGCGCAGCCGGACCACTACGCGGCCGTGGGGGCGAGTCTGATCGCCGCGTTCGCGTTCGTCGCGGGCTCGGCCTGGACCGCCGAGGCTGAGAAGTCCTGGGCCGAGGCGTACGGGGCGTTCGCCCAGTGCATGCTGGAGGGCGCCTGGGAGGCCCAGCACCACGGCGAGCCCCGCTGGTGGGACGCGGAGGTCGTCGCCCGCACCCGGCACGGCGACGACCTCGTCGTCCTGACCCTGCGGCCACGGCAACGCCTGACCTACGCCCCCGGTCAGTACGTCAGCGTCAACATGCCCCATCTGCCGTGCGTCTGGCGCCCCTACTCCCTCGCCAACGCGCCCCGCGCGGACCGCACGGTCGACCTGCACATCAGCCGTGTCGAGGACGGTGTGCTCTCCACCGCCCTCGTCCGGCAGACCCGCGTGGGCGACATCCTGCGACTGGGGGCACCCGGCGGCGGCCTGACCCTGCGGACGCCGGCCGACCGGCCCCTGACCCTCATCGCGGCCGGCACGGGCTGGGCCCCGGTGAAGGCCCTGCTGGAGCAGCTCGACGCCGCCCACGAGGCCCGTCTGTTCCTCGTCGCCCGCGACATCGCGTACCTCTACGATCGGCCCGCCGTCGAACGCCTGAGGGCCCGGCTCCCCAAGCTCGCCGTCACCTTCATCACCCCCGCGCCCGGCCGCCCCAAGGCGCAGGCGACGGAACGGCTGCTCACCGCGCTGGGCAGCCGGGCCGGGTGGACCCGGCACGACGTCTACGTCGCCGGTCCGCCCGATCTCGTCGAGGAGGTCGGCCAGACCCTTCCCTCCCTGGGCACACCGGCCGACCGCGTCTTCCACGACCTGCTGCCGCCGACGGGAGAGAACCGTCCCCGCCCGGTGGGCGCGGCGGAATGGCTGCTCGACCGCCCCCCGCCGAGCTGGCACAACCCGACAAGCCGCACCCCGCGAGCGTGACTCCGGCCGCCGCCAGGCCTCCGCTCCCTCGCCCTGCCCCCTGTCCCCCGTCCCTCTTACGCTTCCTCGTCCCGGCCCTCGATCCGGTCTTCGTCCCGGCCCTCGTCCGTCTCCGCGTAGCCCTCCGTCAGGCGGATGGCGTCGCGGTAGGCCCGCGCCGCCGCCCGCAGCGCCGCCTCCGGGTCCACGCCCTCGGCCTCGGCGCGGACGGCCATCGCCAGCAGTTCGTACCCCACGCCCTCCCCCGCGGGCAGAGCGACGTCAAGTCCCGCCGTACGCACCCGGGACGACAGCTTGGCCGACAGGGCCAGGCCCGGCTGGCCGAGCGGGACGCCCTCGGTGACGGAGGTGCGCCGCTTCTCCTCGGCCTTGGTGCGCAGCCAGTGCTCCTTGACCTCCTCGGGCGTCGTGGCCGTCTCGTCGCCGAAGACATGGGGGTGCCGGTGGATCAGCTTGGCGACGATGCCCCCGGCCACGTCGTCGATCGAGAAGGGTGCCTCCTCGTCGTCCTCGGCGATCCGGGAGTGGAACACGACCTGGAGCAGGACGTCGCCGAGCTCTTCGCGCAACTCGTCCCGGTCGCCCTCCTCGATGGCCTCGACGAGCTCGTACGCCTCCTCGATGCCGTACTTCGCCAGGCCCTTGTGGGTCTGCTGGGACGACCAGGGGCACTCGACGCGGATGCGGTCCATCACCTGGACGAGGTCGAGGAGACGGGCGCCGGGCAGGTCGTAGGAGGCGGGGAGCAGCTCCAGGTCCGGCATCTGTATGCGGCCGGAGCCCGCCAGCCGGGCCAGACCGTCGGTGAGGCGGGGCTCGCCCTCACCGGTGGCGACGACGACGAACGAACGTCCGCCGGCGCACGCGTCGACCAGGTCCTCCGCGGTCGGGGACTCCTCGTCGACGGTGATGCCGGCCTCGCGCAGATACGGCAGCTGCGGGTGCGCGCCGTCCGCGCACAGGACCCGGTCGGCGCCGTGCAGCGCCTGCCAGGCGGGCCAGGACAGCAGCCCGGGCGCGACCCGGTGGCTGGTGGTGAGCAGGACGATTCGGCCGGGGCCGGGCGTGGTCGGGTCGCCGTCGAAGCTGCTGGTTGCGTTCACCCCTCGAACGTAACCCACGCCACCGACAGCTCCCGAAGTCGTCCACAGGGCCGGGAGCTCCGTCGGATTCCGTCAGACGCCCCGGCGAGACGGCCGGGCGGCGGTCACGTCGTCTGCTGGGTCCTCGCCGACGTGACCTCCCGCAGCCATGGCGTCTTCGCGTCGACGCGGCTGCTCTTCTGGACGTCCCAGGTGCCGTAGCGCGGGTTCAGGTCGACGTGGAGCTGCTTGGAGGCGTTGGACATCGCCTTCCAGAAGGCCGCCTTGCCGTCGGTGGTGTTCATGTCGACACCGAGCGCGGCGGCGAGTTTCCGGGCCTCGATCTCGGTGCGCAGGCTGGCGTCGAGACGCTGGGGCGCCACACCGTAGTTGGACAGCCAGGCGGTCTCCAGCGCCTTCGGGCCGCCCGCCTGCTGTTCGAGGGCCGACCGCATCTGCTGGGAGTCCTTGCGGGTCACGGTCACGTCGGCGTTCTTGGCCGCCCGGTCCAGCACCCGGTCCAGGACCATGCCGTGCAGGGTGTCGCGGGTGAGGGTGCCGGTGTTGGCGATGACCTGCTCGTACTGGGCGTCGTCCTTGCTGGCGGCCCGTTGCGCCGAGCGCACCTCGTTCACCCGGCCCTCCAGCTGCGCGACGGTGATCCGCCGGCCGTCGACGACGGCCGCGGCGCCCGGATGGGCCTCGCTGCCACAGCCGGTGAGCAGAGGGGCCGCCGCGACGATCGCGGCGGAGAGGACGAGCGCGGTGCGACGGCGGCGGTGCAAGGAAGCCTCCCGAGGAGATTGTGCGACGGTGCACAAAGTCTTGCGGTGATCGATGGTAGGCAGTGGCCCGCCTCTCGGCCAGCCATTCGACCAACGATTCACGACGACTTCAGGCACCGTCGAGGCATCCCCGCCTCGCGGAACGACCACGGTCCGCCCGTACGAGTGACCACGCCCGGTCGATGACTCGGTCGATACCCGGTAGATCACCCGGTAGATCACCCGGCATATCGCCTCAGTCGCGCGCCTTCACTTCGCGTTCGACGACCCCGGCGACCTCCGCGCGCAGTCCGTCGCCGATGTGCGCCACGGTGACGTTCGCGGCGTGCGCCTTACCGCTCTCCGTGGAACCGGTTCCGCCGTCCGTCGCGCCGGCCCTCACCAGTACGAAGCCGACCTTCCCGTACTGCGGAGCGGTCTGTTCGGCCGCCGTGACCTCGGGTTTTCCGGCCGCGACGACCACGTCGCAGGACCGCTGGAGCAGTCCGTTGAGATAGGGCCGCGAGTTGGCGGCGGACTGCTCACCGGTCACCGGGACGTAGCTCACGCGCGCGTGCGTCGTGAGGGACGCGTCCTGCATGCCCTGCCAGACCTCGGCCGCGGTGGTCCCGGCCGTGATCCCGTCCTTGCCGGTCAGCAGGCAGGCGTCGACGTCCTTGTAGTGCCGGGCCCTGGCGTCGGGCAGTCGACGCTCGGTGTCGGTGCGGGAGAGGACGTACCAGGTGACCGCGACCGCGGCCGCGACGATCACGGCACCCGCCGCCATCGCGATCCTCCGGCCGCCCAGCCCGAGCAACCGCTGGAGAACGGCCCGCGCACCGGCGGCGAGCCGCGATGTCCAGGTGTCGTCGCGCACCGCCTTCGCGCGCTGCGCCGGCGGCACCTGTCTGACCCGCTTGACCACGTTGTTGTTCCCGTACTTTCGTTCCGCTGTCCGCCGGTGTGCCGGATGGTTCCCGGTGTTCCTGGCGCCGCCTGTCTTTCCGGTGTTCCCGGATTCCCCGGCGCTCCCGGTGTTCCCGGCGTTCCGCCAGGCGTCTCGCTAGTGCCCGAAGCGACGGCGGGGCCAGGCCGTCCAGGCGTGCAGGGCCGCGCCGGCCATCGACACCAGGACCAGGAGCACGTCGTCGGCGAACTCCAGCCCGTGCGTGGTCTCGGGCGTGAACGAGAGCTGCATGATCCACGCCACCAGCACCGCGCTGAACGCCCCGAAGGCGGCCCAGTCCGCGCGGGTGCCCCTCCGCAGGGCGATCAGGAGGGACGGAACAGGGCACAACAGCCCCACACTGACGACGGGAAGCGCCGCCAGTCCGGCACGGACGGCGGACGGCCCGACAATCGCCGGCAGCCTTTCGACCCTCATACCCTGCTCCTCCTCCGGATGTTCTTACGATCTACGGCTCGGATGATCGCGTACGTCAGCCGGTGATGGCGACCGGCGCGTCCCAGGCGTCGCGGTCGACGGTGATCGTGACACCGCCGATGGTCTCCTTGCTGTTGACCATGTACTGGTGCGCACGGCTGTGGCCGGTGAACTGGGTGGCGCCCCACGGCCAGTCGGTGGTCGTGGTGTTCGCCTTGTCCCACAGCGCGTACCAGAGGTTGCCCGGCAGGTCCGTCTTGTCGGTCGCCGTCGCGATGGCCTTGGCGCTGGAGCTGGTGAAGCCGTAGTACCCGGTGCGGTACGTCTTGGCGTGCAGGGTCTTGTCGAAGGCGCGCACGTACGTCAGCACGGCGTCGTTGCAGGCCTTGTTGGTGATGTCGTACGACTCCATGTCGAGGTAGATCGGGCTGCCGGCCTTCATGCCGAGGGCGGTGGCCTTGGCGACCGCGTCCGCGCCGTCCGTCGCGCCCATGGACGCGGCGGTCGCGGCGGTGAGCTTCTCGGGGCTGCTGCCGGTCTGGCAGGACGGCTGGGCGCCGACGTACAACGGGATGAGCTTCCATCCCAGCGTGCTGACCGACTTCACCCAGGACGCGGTGAGGTTGGGCTGGCTGCACCCGCGGTTCTTGCCGCCGATGTACACGGCGGCCGCTCCGTAGAAGCCCGTGTGCCAGGCCTTCATCGCGGTCAGCGAGGGCGCGGTGCAGGTGTCGAAGGCACGGCCCGTGAAGGTCTTCTGCGCGGGCCACGTGGTCGCCGCCATCGACGCCTGTGCCGCGATCCCGGCTCCGGCGACCACGGCCGCGCCCGCCGTCGCCCAAGCGATGTAGCGGCCCTTCTTGGACATCCGATGGCTGGACATTCCCACCCCATTCATGACATGCACATCACAGCGCGCAGAACATGCGCGCCCCGTGGAACCAGGACAACGAAAAGCGGTCGAGCGAAAAGACGGATGCGCTCCTGATGCGGCGCCCTCATCCGGCCCGCCCGTGAAGGGCGCCGACCCCCGACGCCGGGAGCGGATCGCACCGTAACCGACGCCGCCTCACCAGACGGGAAACGCCGGATCTCGTTCGCCACAAGATTCCCTCAAGGCACGGCAAAAACATGCGAGTTCACGGAACCCCGGGCCGGGGATCCCCCTCTTTTGCACGATCTTGAAGCGAACATGACTTTGTGTTCTCTGTGCGCCTTTAGAGTCCGCTCGGGCTGAAAGCCCTGCTCGGACGGGCGCTCGGCCCGTCCCGACCATCACGTCGAAGGACATCGAGATCCCGATGCGTCATCCCTCCCGCGCGGCCAAGGCGCTGCTCGCCGCGGCCGTGCTCCCGCTGGCCCTGACGGCCTGCGCCTCCGCGAACGGCACTTCGTCCCCGTCCGCCACTGCGAAGAAGCCCAAGGACCCCAACGCCGGACTGCTGACGGGCGCACAGCTCAAGAAGGCGCTGGCGCCCGCCTCCTTCTTCGCCACCGGTTTTGCGGTCGACCCCGAGGGCGCACGGGACTCCGGCACCACCTACACCGCGCCGGGCTCCTCCCCCGCACCGAAGCCCGACTGCACCCTCCTCGGCGGCACCAGCTGGATAGCGATCACCGGCGACTCGGGCGTCTCCTTCGCCCAGAACGACTACGTCAGCAAGGCCACGTCCGAGGACATCGCCCAGGAGGTCGACACCTACCGCGGCACGACCGCCGCGACCGTGCTGACCGACCTGGAGAAGGCGGTCACCGCCTGCGCCACCTTCCCCGACTCGGACACGCACACCGCGGTGAAGGTCACCGGCACCACCACCTCCGGTCCGGGCGACGCCGCGTACACGGTCACCCTGACCAACAGCGCCTGGGAGAACGGCACGACCCTCATCGCCGCGCGCTCCGGAACCGACGTCGTCACGGTGATGTCCACGGACGGCCACGACAACGGCGCGGCCACCGCGAAGAAGCTGGCTGCACGGATCGTGACGTCCCTGAAGGGCGAACACGAGCACGCCTGACCCGCCAGGTGGGAACATGACGCCCCCGAGAGGTTTCTCGGGGCCCGAGAAACCTCTCGGGGGGCGCGCGGGGTATTTCGGGGGTGTGATGGACAAGCGCTTGGAAGCCGGCTGGTTCCAGCGGCTGGCGTGGTCGGTTCTGGCGGTCGGGTCGTTCGGTCTGCTGGTGTGGGTGCCGTTCCTGTATGTGGCGATCCGCCGGGGACGGGGCGCCGACTGGGGCGCCTTCGCCTCGTTCGTGCTGTACGAGCTCATAACCCTGCCGTGGGCGTCGACGCAGTCCGACTCGGGGGATCCCGTCCTCGGGGCGACCGCCGTCGCCACCATGGCGATCGCCGTGTGGCTGCTGCTGTTCCCGCTGTTCGACAAGCCCACGCCGCGGAACGCCATGGTCGGCGCGGGCCTCGCACAGGGCCCCTGGCCGGGCCAGGCCCCCGGAAACCCGTACCTGCGCTGACGCCCGGAACCCGTACCTGCGCCGGGACCCGGCCCCGCGTATCCGAGCCTGGGCGCCGAGCACGCCGTATCCGGGCAGGCAGGTACCCGGCGCCCCCGTATCCACGGACCGGCACCCTGCGCCCCGCATGAACGCGAAGGCGCCCGGCGGTTCACGCCCGCCGGGTGCCACGCAGGACCCTCTAGAGCGGCGCGTGCGCCGAACTCATCGACGCCCCCGCCCAGTTGGAGCGCTACCACTTGGTCCTGGACCGCATGCAGCAAGCCGCTCTTCCCCAGGCCAAGTCCCGCGACTTCATCCTCCAGCTCGCCAAAGACCTCTGAAGGAGCCTTCGATGCCCGAACTGAACTGGCAGAAGTCCACGTACAGCCAGGAGGCCTCCGCCTGCGTCTATGTGGCCACCACCCCCACCGGAACGATCCTCCTCCGTGAGAGCGACGCCCCGGAGGCCATCCTCACCACCGGCCCGCACCAACTCGCCACCCTGATAGCCGCCTTGCGGACGACGCGCCGCTAGCGTCTCGGGGCGCTCGACCTGGACGTCGGGGCAGGACCGCTTCCTCTCGCCGTACCGTTGTCAGAGGTGATCGGTAGGGTCGGTGCGCTTGATCAGCTGAGGAGGATGAGCATGAGATCTCCGGCCGAACTGGACGACGTCCAGTGGTCCGACCTGACCCACGCCTACGGCTCCGCCGAGGACGTGCCTGAGCTGATCAGGGCGCTTTATCAGGGCGACGAGGAGACGGCCGACGAGGCGATCTACGAGCTCTACGGCAACATCCACCACCAGGGCACGGTCTACCCGGCTTCGGCACCCGCCGTCCCCTTCCTCGCGCACGCCGTGCTTCACGCGTCGGGCAAGCGCGAAGAACTGCTGATGCTGCTCGCCACCCTCGCCGACCACGACCCGGCGGACATCGAATCGCCGCACTGGCCGGGCAGCTCGGTCGCCGCGATCTGCGCGGAGCTCTGCGACGTGATCCCAGACCTGCTGCCGTGCCTCGGGGACCCCGAGCGTGGGGTACGCCGGGCGGCGCTCCGCGTGGTCGCGGCCGTGGTCGAGCTGCTCCCGTACAAGCCGTGGGTCCTGGCCGTCGAGCAGGTCAAGGCTCTCTACGTCGACGATCCGGTCCCGGCAGTGCGGGCGGACGCGCTGATCGTCCTGAATCGCTTCGGCCCGGTGCTGGAGCCCCTCGACAGCCCGCTGGCCGAGGTCAGACTCGCCGCGGCCCTGCTGGCCGCCGAACGGTCCGGGACGCCGTACCCGGCCGCGCTCGTGGAGGTCATGGCCGAGGACGGTGCCGAGCCCGAGCCGGGGGACGACGACTTCCCGTGGTCGGGCACCACCACCCAGGAGGAGCAGCTCACCCGCCTGCTCGCCCGGGACCCGGACGCGGGCCTCGCCGTGGCCGCCCGCTGGATCGCGGCGGGAGACCTCGGCTCACGCGGTTCCTGGCTGGCCCAGGAGATCGCCGGGACCTGGCGCGACAAGGAGCGCGAGGTCTTGGATCTGCTGCTGGCCGCGCTGCCCCGTCAGAAGGACACCGCCGGCCTCACCGCTCGCCTCCGTACGATCGGCCACTGGATCGGCCACCTGCCCGAGCCGGGCGCCGACCTCCGGGACGCGCTCCACGGGTACGCCCGTGCCGACGACGAGAGCGCCGAGCCTGCGCTACTCGCCCTGGTGCACTCCCGCGACACCCGCGCCCTGGAACTCGTGCTGCGCCGCCCCAGTGCCCAGCTGCTCGAAGCGGCGGCGCAGCACTTCCCCGAGACGGCCGACCGGCTGATCCCCGTGATCCGCCGTGAGCTGGCCGCGGGCGCCACCGGGAACGAGGGCATCGCCCTCGTCAGGGCCCTGGCACCGTTCGGGGCCGCTGCCCGCGCGGCCCAGCCCGAACTGGTCGACTGCCTCAAGAACCGTCGCGCGGCCATCGTCGCCGCCCGCCAGATCGGGCTCAACGGCATACGGACGCCGGAGATCACCGACCTGCTGCGCAACGCCACGCGGAGCACCGACAACTCGCTGAGAGCCACGGCAGCCGTGGCCCACCACCAGCTGACCGGTGACACCGACGTGGCGCTTCACACGTACGAGGAGCTCTTCTCGGCCCGGGGTCAGACCCACTGGTACGTGAGCGGCCTGGAGCCGCTGGGGAGCGCCGCCGCGCCGCTGCTGCCTCGTATCGAGCCTCTGCTGGAGGCGGGCTACGAGTGGACCCGGATGGCAGCCGCTCAGGCCCACTTCTGGATCACCGGATCCCCGGACCGCGCCGTCCCCGTCCTCGCCGACCTGGTCGGACCCACTCCGGTCGGCCTCCGCGCCCTCAAGGCCCTCGCCGCCATCGGCCAGGTCCCGGAGGAGCTCCGCCCCACCCTTGACTCCTTCGTCTCCTCCCCGCTCCGCCTGCTCACCGACGCGCCCTTCTCCGGCCAGGGCCATCCGGACGAAGAACTCCGCACCCTGTCCCGCACGTTGCTCACCACCGACTGACCAAGCCAAGCCACAGCCATAGCCGCCCGCGGCCAGGAGGGAGGCTCGAACACGGCACGAGACATGGGAACACCGCGTCACAGGTCCGCGTCTCCCACTGCCTCCCGGAGGATTCCGTGACCATCGCCGCTCGTCTCGTCATGACCGTCGCCGCTCCCCTGGACCCGGCGACGGCGGAGGCTCCGCAGGTGTTGCAGTGGCCCGGCCGCAGGCTGCTCGTGCAGCGTGGTGACACCGAATTGGTGGCCCTCGACCTGGACACCCCCGGCACGGGTTGAGCGCCCGAGGTCCGCTTCCCGGCGCCCTGGCCACGCCACTTCGGATCGGCGACCGTGTCACCGGAGCGGGACGCGGCGGTGTTCGCCGGTCTGCACGCGGTGCGAGCGGTGGAGGCGACCGGTGCGACGCGGTGGGAGGTACGACACGGTTGCTGGGAGGGCAGTCGCCCCCTCACCCACCTGTCCTTCGACGAATACGCCCACGCCAAGGACCACTTCTACGCCGACAGCGGCTCAGTCGTTGTCTCCTCCGACGGCCGACTCGTCTGGGCCCATGTCCGGGGACCGCTGGAAGGCGAGGGAGACACGGAGGACGACCAGGAGCTGTGGATGGTCCTGGACGCCACGGACGGAAAGACCCTCGGTCGGGTGGACACCATGACGGTGGCTTCCGGCTCCGAGCACACGCCCCACCCGGATCCGGCCCAGATGGGGCTGAGTATCGGCGAGGGCGAGGAGGGATCGCCCGTGCTGTGGGGACGTTGGGACGGACAGCACCTGACAGCCGAGTCACTCGGCATCGAGCAGATCCTCCTCGGGGTGAGCCCGTCCGGCCGACACCTCCTGGCCGTTCCCGTCGGACAGTGGTCCCTCTGCCTCCACCAGGTGGACGACGGCTCCGTCCTGCGGGAACTGGACGCCGAGGACACGGTGCCGCCGCACCCGGGAAGCACCGGCGAGGGCCGGGTGTACTGGGACTGCGAGGCAGCCTTCGTGGGCGAGGACACCATCGTCGCCGGAACCTCCGAGTGCGACGCCCGGTACGAGTCGGTCCGCCACTGGCTGGTCGACGTACACGGGATGGCCCTCACCGGCCAGATCCTCTACCCGTTCCCTGTCTCCGGGCCCGCCCGTTCGGCGGGGAACGGCACTTGGTACACCGTCTCCGAGGACGCGACGTCCGTACATCTGTGGGCACTTGCCGAAGAGACCGGAACGGCTCCTCCTGCCATTCGACAGACGTGAGCCGAACACCACCGGAGAGTACGAACTCTTCCGTGATGACCGCCTCTTGCGCGCGCCAGGCTCGCGCCCCGGGCCTCAGTCCTCCACCGGCTCCACGCGAATGGGATCAGCACCGCCCAGATAGAGCATGCACCCCGCCTCCTCCTCGTCCGAATGCTCCGGCGGGACCACGTAGATTCCCGCGGTGGGCGCGGGAGCCCAGCCCAGGTTGCGTGGAGGATCGTACTCCTCGTAATGCCCGACATAGAGGCGCGTCGGCGGAATGGAAATCGTGCAGATGTCCCCCGCGCGAAGTTCGGAAGCCGCCGGTTCAAGCTGGAATGGAACCCATTCCGAGTTGAATTCGCCATGCGGCAGCGAAAACCTTCCATTCCACCGGATGTTCGTGGAGTTGTCGATCACCCTCCAGGGCCATTCCAGCGAAACGTACCGCGGACTCACCGCAGCGACCCGGGCACTTGCCGGCTCGCAGGAGACGATGACTTCGCTGCCGACCTCAGGAAACATATCTCGCCACCACTGATTCTGACCGTGAACGGAGCTGGTGCGCGCGAAGTTCTCTCCGCGCGCACCAGTCTAATGTTACATGCCTAGAAGATCATGGACTTGTTCAGCCCTCCCGCCAGAACATGCGGAACGGCGTGGCCTTCGGACCGCCGGCGAATTGCTCACCACCGATGACGATCCCCTTGAGCTTCGACAATGCCGAGTTGCACTTGTTGCAGATATTGCGGGATGCCGCGCCGAAGACGACCTCCTCGTCGTGGGCCAGGCCGTCCAAAATTGTCGTCTCGGCGTGCCCATCACCCTGCACGAAAGCGTTCTTCGCCCACTGCGGCCAGCTGTCGGGAGCAGCCCCGCTGTGGTTCACCGCGGTACGGATCGAGACATCTCCCGTCGTGGTGTTGCGAACCCCGACGACGGCGCTCGTCCCGAACGTCCCCTGCGCTCCCCTGACTCCGGCGATGGTCTCGTTGGTGGCCCGGTGACGCGCGTGCTGAAGGACGTCGGCGGCTACCTGAGCGTGCTGTGCCTCCTCCTCGTTACTGAGGCCGCCGCGGCCGTCGCAGTTGTGGACGAGGACCCGGGTGGTGCCTGCCTCCACGTAGTACGTGTGGAGGGTGCCGATGGTGAGGTCGTACGTCGTGGTGTTCGCGTGGTACAGGCGGACGCCGGTGACCTCGGCCGTGCCGGTCGGGGTCTGGAGGACGTCGCCGGCCTTCAGATCCTTGGCCTCGACGAACGCCGACTGGGTCTCGTCGTAGAACGGGTGGTGGAACGTCGTCGTGAGGTGCGCACCCTTGGTGTCGTCACCTGCCTGCGCCGCCCCAGTCGCCCCAGCCGCCTTGGTGTCCTGCGCGGACACCGTGCTGCTGACCGCCGCCACCGGAGCCGTCGCCGGCTGCTGACCGTGGCCGTGGCCGTGGCTCGCCGCCAGCGCGCCCAGCACCGCCGCCGAGGCCGCGAGGCCGAACGCCGCCTTGCGGGCCACCTTCCGGGCCAGGGACTTCGCCCCGGCCTTCGTGGTCTTCTTCGCCGCCGACGCCACGGTCTTCTTGATGGTCAGGTCCACGAAGTCGTGGTCCGTGTGCGTCACGATCACCGCGGTGACCTTGTGCGCCTCCGTACCCGCAACTCCCGGCACCGAGTTGGAGATCGTGTCGCCCACCCGCAGGTGGTCGATCGCTCGGGTGGTCCCATCCGCCATCAGCACCCGGGTCGATCCCGTGAAGCTGTGGACGCGACAGCCCTTGCCCGACGACGACTGACTCCGCGTCCCCGCCCCCTCGGACTCCGCCCGCGAAGCAGCCACCTCGGTGGCGTCCGTGGCGGCCGTTTCCTCCGCCTCCGTCGCGCCCTTGCCGAACAGGCCTCCCACGGCCTTCATCGCCTTGGGTGCCACCTTCGCCAGGAGCTTGCCGCCGAGTTCGCCCAGCTTGCCGCCGGCCGCGCCCAGGACCGCGCCCTCGATCGCCGAGCCCGCGAACGCGCCCGCGCTGCAGTCGCCTCCGCCGTTCTCCGCGCACTTGAAGCCCTGCTCGACCAGGGAGCCCGCCGCGCCGGCCATCGCCGCGCAGCCGACCGTGCCGACGCCCCAGGTGGCCGCCTCGCAGCCCGCGAACACCGCCGTCGAGACCACGAACGAGGTGATCGCCGCGGCGTGGTGCTTGACGAACGTCGCCGTCGCCTTCGCCGCCTTGACGGTCGCGTGGTACGCCGTCCTGGTCGCGTGGGCCGCCGCCTTGACGCCCTTCTTGACGACGTTCGCGGCCTTGTGGGCCACCTTCTTCGCCGCGTGCACCACGCGATGCACCACACGTGATGCCTTGTGATACGCCGTATGCACCGCATGGACCGCCGCGTGATACGCGCGTCTGACATGGCGTGCCGCGTAGTGGTAGACGCGCCGCGTCACCCGCACCGTCGCGTGGTAGACGTCGCGCACATGGTGGACGACCTTGTGCGCCGCGTGCTTCACGGCATGGACGACCTTGCGGGCCACGTGCTTGGCCGCGTGGTAGACCTTGTGCGCCACGTGCTTGACCACGTGCTTGGCCTTGTGCGCGACCTTCTTCGCCCCGCACACCACGTCGTACCAGGAGCAGTTGCCGGACTCGTCCGTGCCCGCCATCGGGTTGTCGTCGACGTAGGCGAAGGGGTTCGCCGCCACCGAGTTCGGCACCGCGTTCAGCGAGATGCTGTCCTTGTTCAGGAACTGGCCGGTGTCCGGGCTGTACCAGCGGGACGCCGTGCCCACGTCACCCGAGCCGGGCTCCGTCCATCCGGACTGGAAGCCCAGGTGGCCCGTCACCGTGTTCGTCGGTGACACCACCTTGCCCAGCGGGTCGTACGACGCCGAGCCCGACAGCGTGGTCGCGCCCGACGTGAACGTGCCCACCACGTCGCTGTGCTGGTCCGTCAGGGCCAGCACCCCGCTGCCGCCCGCCGGCTTGATGCCGATCACGCTGCCCGACGGGTCGTAGGTGTACGTGTTGTCGCCGTCCGACGCGATCGTGTTGCTCGCGCCCGAGTAGGCGAACGTGCGCGTGGTCCCCGCCGACGTGTCCGCGTCGGTGATGTTCCGGCCGAGCGCGTCCAGCGTGTACGACTGCGTGCCGGCCGCGATCTGGCCGCCGAAGGCGTCCGTCTTGTACGCCACCGAGCCCGAGGCCTGCGACTCCTGCGTCATCGTGCCGCGCGCGGAGTAGTCGTAGGTGTGCGTGCCGTCCGAGGTCAGCTCGTCACGGGCGTCGTAGGTGTAGACGTCCGAGCCGTTGCGGATCCGGTTGCCCGAGGCGTCGTAGGCGTAACTCTTCGTCGTGGAACCGTTGTTCCAGGACGTCAGGCGGTCCGACCAGTCGTAGGTGTACGTGTTGGACGACGCGCCCGCCACACCGGTCGTCGTCTTCGACGTCAGGTTGCCGTTCTTGTCGTAGCCGTACCCGAGACTCGCCACGGTCGACGCGCCCTGGACCAGGACGTCGCTCGTCAGCTCGTGGGAGTTGTTGTAGCCGAAGGTGCGGGTCTGGCCTGTCGAGCCGTACTTGATCGACTTGATCTCGTTCAACTGGCCGTAGCTGGCGGTCAGTTGGGTGCCGGTCGCCGCGTCGTTCAGCGTCGACATGCGGCCCGCCGTGTCGTAGCCGTACGACGTCGTGCCCGCCGCGTCCGTCCGCGTCAGCATCGACGTGTCGTTGTTGTAGGTGAAGCTGGAGGAGCCCGCCGAGCCCGTCGCCGTCAGGACGTCGCCGCGGTCGTCGTAGGTGAACGCGTCGTGCGTGGCGTCCTGGTGGTCCACCGCGCCCGCGATGCCCGCCGCGTCCGTGTCGGCCGACAGGACCCGGCCGTTCGCGTCGTAGTCGAAGCTGCGCTTCGCAGTCGCCGCGTCGGCGCCCGCGCCGGACATCGTCTTCAGCCGGCCGTTGGCGTCGTACGTCATCGACGTCGTGACACCGCCCGGAAGGGTGGCCGTCGTCACCTGGCCGTCGGCGTCGTAGGCGAAGGTCGTCGTCGAGTCGGCGGCCGAGGTGTACTTGGCGGTCGTCGGCTCGATCGTCTTCTCCTGCTGGCCCCACGGTGTGTAGGTGTAGCGCCAGGAGTTGCCGCGGCCGTCGGTGAAGCGGGTGCGGTTGCCGGCCGCGTCGTAGCCGAAGGTGGTGGTGATGGAGGTGGAGGCGTCCACCGGCTCCACCTGCTGGGTGATGGTGCCCGCGGCGTCGTAGGTCCAGCGCGTGGTGTGCTGGTTGGCGTCGGTCGACGCCGTCAGGTTGCCCACGCCGTCGTACTGCTGCGAGGTCTCCGACAGCTTCGTACCGCCGGCGTCGTAGGCGCGCGTCGCCGTCGGGTCGTCCGAGGCGTTGTAGTCCGTCTCGGTCCAGGTGCCGTCGGCCAGCGTCGTCTTCGTGGTGTTGCCCTCGAAGTCGTAGCCGTAGCGGGTGGTGTTGCCCGCGCCGTCCGTGACCGAGGTGATGTCGCCGGCCCGGTTGTAGGCGTAGGAGTTGGTCACCCCGCCCGCCGAGGTCGTCGACGCGGTGTGGGCGCCGTACGGGTTGCCGGTCGTGACCGCGTACGAGTTCGTGGTCGTCAGCGTCTTCGTCGACGGGTAGCGCTCCATCGTCGTCGAGGTCAGCTGGCGGCCCAGGTAGTCGTAGGTGGCCTGGGTCTGCGCGCCGCTGCCGTCCGTCGCGGAGAGCTGGTCGCCCGCCGTGTCGTAGGTGGCGTGCGTCTTCGTGCCGTCCGGTCCCGTGATCTGGGCGAGGTTGCCCATCTGGTCGTAGAGGGACGAGGTGGTCTTGCCGCTCGGGCTGATCTCGTCGGTCTGGTTGCCCTCGCTGTCGTACTTCCAGACCGTGGTGCCCGCGTTGGGCGTGGAGGCGCCCGCGGGGGTGTACGCCGGGAGGGTCTCGGAGACCTTGTTGCCGTTGGCGTCGTAGACCGTGGTCGTCACCAGGCCGTTCGGGTCCTGCTCCTCGACGCCCTCGCCGAAGGTGTTGAACCCGCTGGTGGTGACGGGGTGGACGGTGGCCGCGGTGGTGCCGTCGGGCTCGGACTGGACGGCGGGCGCGGTGGAGACTGCGAGGTTGCCGGCCTCGTCGTAGGCGTACGTGGTGGTGTTCTGCTCGGCGTCCGTCGTGGACGCCGGCAGGCCCCGCTTGTCGTAGGTGTACTTGGTGGTCTGCTCGGTGGAGGAGCCGACCGTGCCGCCGGTGCGGCCCTTGCCGTAGAGCGAGGTGACGTCGGCGGCGGACAGGGCCCGCTGGTAGACCTGCACGTCACCGACCGAACCGGCGACGACGTCGCTCGTCGTGCCGTCGGCCTTCTCGCTGCCGCCGATGGAGAGCGGTCCGGTGCCGGTCCAGGGGGCGGCGTTGGTGGCCGAGCCCGCCTGGGCGCCGTTGACGTACAGCTTCATCGAGCCGGTCGTCGCGTCGAAGACGGCGGCCAGGTGCGTCCAGGTGTTCAGCGTGGGCGCGGCGGTCGCCGTGGCGTCGTAGAACGCGGTCGGCGAGGCCACGTCGGCGTTGGCCGCGTGGAAGCGGTACGCGTTGTCGGCCTTGGAGTACTGGAGGTAGAAGGACGGCCGGTTGGTGCCGCCCTGCGCGACGAACGTGCGGTAGGTGGAGGTGTCGCCGAGGTTGACCCAGGCGGAGACGGCGTACGAGGCGGTGGTGTCCAGGACCGGGCCGGTGGTGTCGACGACGTTGCCGGTGCCGGTCGTGGTGCCCGCGAACTTCGCCGCGTTGTCCGACCAGGTGACGCCCGATCCGGCGGTGGCGGTGTTGCCGGTGCCGGAGGAGTCGGTGATGTTGGTGCCGGAGGTCTGGTTGAGCTTCCACCAGCCGGCCGGGTGCCCGGAGGCGTCCCCGTACAGCGTCTCGCTGAGCAGGTTGCCCATGGCGTCGTAGGTGCTGGTGGTGGTGCGGTCGTAGCCCGTCGCGTCGTGGTCGTTCTCGCTGGCGACCTGGTCGTCCGGGGTGTAGGAGACCGTGGAGACGCGGGCCACACCGGCTGGGTCGACCGTGGTGGAGGTGGTGCGGGAGGCCGCGTCGACCTTGTAGCTGGTGACGGTCTCGCCGTTGTCGGACGTGGCGGTGAGCAGGTTGCCCGCCGCGTCGTAGGTGTCCGACTCCAGGACGTAGCTCTTCGTGCCGTCGGGGCTGGTCCGCTTGACCGAGGCGGTCAGGCCGTCGTCCAGGTAGGTGTACGCGGTGGTGCTGCCCATCGCGTCGGTCACGGACGCGAGGCGGCCGGCCGGGTCGTAGGCGCGCGAGGACTCGGTGAGCAGGGTCGCCGGCTGCGGGTTGACCGGGTCACCGGTGGACATCAGGGCCTGCGTGAGCAGGTTGCCGCTGTCGTCGTAGGTGTAGCGGGTCTCGTTGCCCGCCGAGGTGACTTCCTTGGTCTTGTTGCCCTGGTTGTCGTAGGTGTACGTGGTCGTGTTGCCGTTGCTCGCGCCCGCGGCCGTGTTGGCGTCCGACTGGGTCAGAACGTGGTTGTAGGCGTCGTAGGTCTGCGTCTCGGTGCGGGACGCGTCGCCGCCGCTCGCGTCGGAGACGGTCTGCGAGGTGACGTTGCCGTCCTCGTCGTAGACCGTGGTGGAGACGGAGGCGTGGGTGGCGCCGGTGACGCGGTCGGTGAGCTGGGGGTCGTGCTCCTCGACGACCTCACCGTTGAGGTCGTACTTGTACGTGGTGGTCAGGCCGTTCGGATAGGTGTCCGAGACGACCTTCTGGCTGAGCACCTGGCCGAGGCCGTCGTAGGTGTACGTCGTCACCAGGCCGATGGCGTCGGTCGTCGAGGCGACGTCGCCGTTCTTGAAGTACCCCACCTGGTTGACGGCGCCGCCGGGGCTGATCGTCTTCACCGGCATGCCCTTGGGCACCACGCCGCCGTCGGCGGAGGGGTAGGTGCTGGTGCCGTCGCTGTAGACGGTCGTGGTGGTGCGGCCCTTGGGGAAGCCGGGGACCGCGGGACCGGTGATGCCGGTCTGGTTGCCCTGGGCGTCGTACGCGAACGAGGTCAGGTACGTGTTGTCCGTGGCGGAGGCGGAACGGCCGTCGCGCTCGGTCAGGAGCTGGTCGTTGCGCGGGTCGGGCGTGGTCAGCTGGGGTGTCGTGTCGTCCGGGTAGTACGTGTAGTACTCGGTCGAGCATTTGTTGGCGGACTGGTCCTGGCAGGCGGTCGAGGAGACGACGTTGCCGCGTACGTCGTGGCCGGTGACGTTCATCGAGCCGTTGGGGTCGGTGACCGTGTGCTCGAACCCGGCGGTGTCGTAGCCGAAGCTGGTCTTGTTGCCGAGGCCGTCGGTGTCGGTCAGCGCCCGGTTGCCGTTGGTGACGTCGTAGGTGTAGGTGAGCGTGGCCTGCGCCGGCGTGGTCACCTTGACCGTCTCGACCGGGAGGAGCCCGGTGGAGTTCTTCGACGCCTCCCACTGACCGGCCACGTCGGCGGCGGAGAGCTGGGAGCGGAAGACGGACACATCGGCGATGGAACCCTTGAAGTAGGTCGCGTAGCCGGTGCTGCTGGTGGTGCTGCTGTGCGACTCGTCGGGCCAGTTGCCGCCGTTGAAGCCCGCGCCCACGTAGAGGTTGGTCTGGGCGGTGATGGCGGCCGTGCCGGTCTGCGAGCCGACCAGCACGTCGTCGAGGTAGATCGACTGGCTGTCGGCGGCCGTCGAGAGCACCACGTGGTGCCATTTGCCGTCGGTCACCGCCGCGGTGGAGGCGAGGGGTTTGGTCGATCCGCCGGAGAACCAGATCTCGCCGTACAGCTTTCCGCTGCTGCCGACGTAGAGAACGGGTGTGTAGGCGGTGGCGGTGGTTCCCGCGCTCAGCGGGTCCTTCGACGCGCCGAGCAGCACGCCGTTCGCCGTCGAGGTCTTGAACCACATGCTGACCGACTCGGCGCCCGCTCCGGGCAGCATGCCGCTGGGGA
The DNA here is from genome assembly GCF_040611295.1 of Streptomyces sp. NPDC002935. Lineage (NCBI taxonomy): Bacteria > Bacillati > Actinomycetota > Actinomycetes > Kitasatosporales > Streptomycetaceae > Streptomyces > Streptomyces sp. NPDC002935. The sequence continues at coordinate 252,007 of NZ_JBEXNW010000009.1, read as the reverse complement.
GTGCGACGGACGAGGTCGTGCCGTTGAAGGCCGCGGCCTTCTGATCGCTGAACGGACCCGCGCCGCCCAGCGTCACCGCGTTGTACGTGCCGTTGCCGCCGCGTACCTCGTCGAGCGCCGTGGTCGCTCCCGCCGCCTCACCCAGCCGGAAGTAGCCGGCGGGCGCCGCGCCGAGCACCGCTCCGCGGTAGGTCTGGCTGGAGCCGGTGACCGTGGGAGCGGCGAGCTTCCACACACCGCCGTTCTCGTCGGTGAGCTGGGTCAGGGCGGTGGTGCCCGCGTCGTACTGCATCGCCGCGTACGTCTTGCCGGACGGCCGGGTGATGGAGGTGAGCAGGCTGGAGGCGTGGGTGCCGCTCTGGTAGAGGGCGTTCACGTCGGCGGCGACCAGCGGGCGGCCGTACCAGGCGGCTTCCGCGATGGAGCCGTTGAAGTAGGTGGCGTATCCGGTCTTGTCGGTGGTGCTCGGGTGACCCTGGTCGGGCCAGTTGCCCCCGAGGAAGCCGGTGCCGAGGTAGTTGAAGGACTGGTTCTTGCCGAAGGCGACCGCGCTCTGGATGGAGACGGTGCCGGTGCGCGAGCCGATCTTCGCGTTGTCGACGAACAGCGTCTGCGAGTTGCCCGCGGCCGACAGCACCACGTGGTGCCACTTACCGTCGGCGACCGACGCGGTGGTGACGATCGGGTTGATGCCGCCGCTGTACCAGAACTCGGCGTTCAGCTTGCCGTCGGTGCCGACGTAGATCGACGGGGTGTAGAAGCCGGCTGCTTTCCCGGAACCGATGGGCTGGGAGGCGTACGAGTACAGGACGCCGGGGCCCGCGGAGGTCTTGAACCAGAGCGAGAGCGCACCGGAGTCGGTGTCGTTGCCGGTGTTCTTGGGCAGCGCGATGTCGGACGAGGTGCCGTTGAACTGGGCCGCCGTCGCGGACGAACCGGTCAGCGGACCGGCCGCGCCCAGCGTCACGTTCTCGTAGGTGGCGTTGTTGGTGCCCTGGTTGGCGAGGACGGCGTCCTTGGCGGTGGTGCCCGAGGCCTCCGTCAGCGGCCACATGCCGTGCGGGTCGAGGTCGAGCGAGGCGTTCTGGTACTGCGAGCCGGTCGTGTAGCCGTACGTCGTGCATTTGGTGGACGACTGCGGCGAGCACACCTTGGTGAGCTGGTCGCCGGTGTAGCCGTACGTCCAGGTCTGGGCCGTGGCGGCGTCGCCCGCGGTGACCGGGTCGGTGACGACGGTCTGGACGTGCGCGGCCGACGCGCCGGACGGCGTGAACCAGGTCAGGTTCAGCGTGCGGCTGGAGACCGCGGACGCCATCTTCGTGACGTGGCCGCTGGTCCAGGTGAGGGTGATGGATCGCCCGTTGGCGTCCGTCACCGAGGTGAGGCCGTATCCGCCCGAACCCAGGGACTGGGTGAACGTGTAGACCGTGTCGTCCTTGTCGGTGAGCGTGTAGCCGCCCGTGACCGTGGTGAAGGTGGCGAACCGCCCGCTGCCGGGGGTGAACGTGCCGTCGCTGTTCTTGCCGTAGCCGACCTGCGAGCCGTCGGGGTAGGTGACGTTGACGCTGGTCACCGCGCCGGCGGCCGAGTACTGCTCGGTGGCCCGGGAGTCGAAGATGCTCGACCAGCCGGAGCCGAACGCGCCGGTCCAGCGCGGGTCGCGCGAGTTGTAGTCGCGCTCCACGTCGAGCGAGGGGCCGACGGTGGAGATCGAGGCGTCGGTGTCGGAGGTCGTGTAGTTGCCGATGGACGCGTCGAAGCCGTGGTCACTGCTGTTCTGCGACAGGCCCGAGGTGATCACCGGCTGCGGGACCTGGACGGAGAGCGCGTAGGGATCCGCCTCGGAGTACAGGGCCGTCGTCGAGTCGTACGCCTGCACGGTCCACGTGTAGTTCTTGCCCCAGGCCAGCTTGCCCGCCGGGACGATCCAGTCGCCGGTGGTGATCAGGCCGGACGTGGCGACCTGGGTGTTGGTCGCGTCGTAGATCTTGAAGACGTACTTGCCGGCGCTGCCGCTGGAGTTGGCGCCGCCGGCCCAGGCGGTCAGCTCGGGTGTGGTGGTTCCCACGACCGCGTTGTCGGCGGGGAACTGCTCGTAGAGCTGCGGCGCGGTGTTGCCCGTGTAGGTGACCACGAGTCTCGGGCCGCGCGAGGGGTCGTTGAAGGAGCCGAACTGCTTCCAGTGCAGGGTGTCGGCGGTCGACGCGTACACCGCGAGGCCGTAGTCGGCGGTGGTGCCGTTCATCCAGCCCTGGATGGCGGAGGTGGACAGCGAGACCGCCACGTTGTCGCCGACGGTGCGGTCGGCGCCCGTGTTGGCGCAGGCGTTGGGCACGGTCGGCGTCGCGTTGCCGATCGACGAACCGTAGGTCGGGCCCGGGTAGCCGGTGACCCCCTCGGGGGTCCAGGCCTGCGTCACCAGGGCGACGTCGAAGCGTTCGGGCGTGCAGGTGGAGGCCCAGGTGTCGAAGAGGTTCAGGGTCGCGGAGGAGATGGTGACCCCGCTGCCGTCCCAGGCGGTGTCCCAGTGGTTGACGTAGCTGACCGCGGAGTGGGTGCCCGAGTCGTAGGAGCCGACCTTGACGGTCTGCTCGTAGGAGTGGTCGCCCGGTTCGCCGGACTCGGCGTAGGTGGTGGTCCAGCCGTCCGTGACGGTCGGGTCGACGATGACCGGGAAGACGCGGCGCGCGTCGTGCAGCCAGCGCTCGTCGAGGGTCACCTTCAGCGCGTAGCCGTCCTTGTCGTGGACGAGCTCGTTGGTGACGTCGTACGTGGTGGCCGGGTCCCCGGAGCGCGGGTTCACCTTCGCGTCGTAGGCGTACGACGCGGGGATGCGCTCGACGGTCCTGCCGGAGGCGTCACGCAGGTCGATCGACCCGCTCTTGGTCTGGACGGGCGTGAGGCCCTTGAGGTCCAGGGGGAAGGTCCAGGTGTTCCCGGCGTCCGCGGAACGCAGGACGATCGCTTCCTTGACCCCGGTCGCGGTGGGGGCGACCTGGAGGTCGGTGTCCGTCAGGACGTTCTCGTACGTGACGCGCGAGCCGTCCGCCGCTCCCTGGACGGAGGCCGCGCCTTCGAGTCCGTAGGCGAGGGAGTGTGTGCTGTCGGCGGCGAAGGAGACGAGGTCGGAGTCACTGGCCTCGGCGGCGAAGTCGACGTCGACGGAGTTGGCCTTCTCGTGCCAGCGGCCGTCCGGCCCTGCTCTGACGTCCACATCGATCGGAGCCCATTTGCCCTTGCCGACCTGGTAGTTGACGGGCGTCGGGGACAGCTGGCGGGTGGTGCTGCCGTCGGCGTTGTCGTAGACGGTGTCGGTGCGCGAGGACTTGCCGGCGTTGCGCTTGCTGGTCTTCGCGTTGTAGGTGCCGCCGCCCCGGCTCTTGCCCTGCTGAACGGCCGACTTGTGCGGCTTGTAGGCGGCGAGCTCACCCTTGCCCTTGCCCGGCTTCCTGCCGACACCGCGCTCGGCGTCGGTCGTCCTGGCGGAGACGTGGTGCTTGTGCCCGGCCGCGGTGCCCGACTTCTGGTGCGGCAGCTTGCCCCAGTGCGGGTCCTGGAGCCAGTCCACCATGGTGGACAGGCTCGGCAGGGAGAGGGACACCTCGCCCAACTCCCGCCCCTCGGCGACAGCCTGCTGGGTTGTCAGCATCAGGGCGAGCGCCGTCAGGGCGACCGTGGCCACGTGGCGCCGGATGCGGTGCATACGGCCGACGGAGCGGCGGGGGCGGCTGGAACGGCGGGCAGGCCGAATGCGCACGGCTTCGACTCCAACAGTCAGGAGAATCAGGCAGGGAGATCGCACAGATGAAGAACAAAAACCTGTTGATCTTGACTGTTGTGAACATGCCACGCATAGAGTCGAGGGCTACTCTTGATTCACCCTTGACCATCTCTTGCTAAACCAGGTCGACTTGTTTCAAGTTGCCCCTTTGCTTCTTGCAAATAACTTTGCAAGCTAATCACTTCCATGATCGATTGTGTTCATCCGATGGAAGTGACGCACTGGCCGGCCCTCTCGGGTCACTTCGCGTGGAATCTCTCCGGCGCCGCTGTCGGGTTGCCGCCCGAGGGAAGCTTCTGGCCGGGGCAGCCGGCCAGCACCTTCTTCATGGCCGCCTTCTCGGCACCGGTCACCCACAGCCCGTACTTCTTCTTCACGGCCACCTGCGCGGCGACATACGTACAGCGATACGCCTTGTTGGGCGGGAGCCAGGTCGCCGTGTCGCCGTCACCCTTGCTGCGGTTGGCGCTCGCGCCGACGGCCCGGAGATTGAGCGGGTCGTTGGCCAGGGCTATCCGCTTGCTCGCGTCCCAGTACTTGGCGCCCTTCTGCCAGGCGTCCGAGAGCGCGACGAGATGGTCGATGTCGACCAGACTGCGCCCACGGGTGAAGGTGACGTCCTTGCCACCGTACGGATCCGGTTCGAGGACTCCGCGGGACACCCTGCAGGTGCCGTCGCTGAACTTCACCTCTTTCAGGTCCCGTTCGAGGATGTCGTCGCGGGTGTCGCAGTGATTCGAGTCGGTGTCGGCCCAGGCCGTACCGAACCGCTCCCTGCTGTACCCGGTCTTGGGCGCTCGCCCCTTGACGGCCAGCGAGTCCACGGCGGCGAGTGCGGCGCCACCGCCTCCGGCCGCCGTCTCCTCGGGCCCCGCGGAATCCATGGGGTCCTTCTTGCAGCCACTGACTCCGGCACCGATGACGATCAGCACCGCCGCGGCAGCAGCCGCCCCACCCCTCAGACGCACCACGACGCCCTCCCCTTCGCCTCCCCGGGTCCGCCCTGCTCGGACGTGTTTCCCGTCTGCCCAAGGTAACGGCCCTCATTCCTGGGCCATACCAGGCATTAATGGGCAAGAGGTGTATGCCGGGCGTATCGTCGATCGTGAGTCACCTCCGGAAGGAGCTCTGGATGGGCATCTTCGACAGGTTCAAGAGCAGCCGGGCGGCACAGGACAAAGCAGCGGACATGTCCGACGCCGCGGAAAAGCAGGTCAACAAGAAGACCAGCGACAAGTACACGGACAAGGTCGACGACGCGCAGCAGAAGGCTGAAGGCGCGATGGGGATGGACCGCGACCGGCCGGGACAGCCCTAGCCGGAGCGATTCGACACTCCGACCCACCGTCGACCCCCGCGCACCGCACCCCACCGAGGTGCCGGGCCCGCCCATGGGCCCGACCGGTCACTGAAGTCGATCAGTGGTGCGTCTCCGGTGCATCCAGCACCTCCCCTTCCAGCCCCATCACGGCTTCTTGGCCGGATGGGGCCGGGGTCGTTGAGGTGCGGTCCCACCGTCGGACCGCGACCGTCAGACCCTGCCGACCGACCGTCAGACCTTCCCGATTCCCAGCGTCGTCTCCGACGGCAGCAGCCCCGAGCCCAGCACCGCGACCCAGAACTCGCCGAGCAGATCGGCGAGGCGGCCGACCGCGTCCGGGCCGAGCGACTGCCATGGGGCGGCAGCGAGCCGGTCGGTGTGGTGCTCGACCTGGCGGCGCAGCTGGCGGCCGGCGTCCGTGGCGATGCCGTCCTCGTCGACCAGGCCGCGCGCGATCAGCCGGTCCCTGGCGGCGGCCCACTCCTCGGGGCTCCAGCCGCGGCTCTCGAAACGCTCCACGGAGGCCGCGCCTATCGCCGCGAAGGAGACCAAGGACTCGACCGGGTCCAGGCCGGCGACGAGCAGGGCCGCGAGATGGCCGTCGCCGCGGTGCTCGCGCAGGATCGTCGCCGCGTGCCACAGCTGCAGATGCGGAGCCTCGGGCCAGCTCACATCGGCGTTCGCGGCGGCGAGTTGACGCCCCGCGGTGTTCACGGCCTCGGCTGCGCGGCGGGCCAGTGCGGCAGCCTCGGCGAGCTCGGGACTGGTGACGCGGTCGCCCAATATCGCGCGGTAAGCCCGGTCGACGGCCCGCTCCCGCGCCGCGAGCACCTGCTCCGGACTCGCGGTCTCCCAGGCCGACTTGATGTGGTCGTCGACCATGCGCGGGCTGAAGCTGTAGAAGGCGGAGGCCACCCGCCCGCTGCCGACGGCCCCCAACGGCGCCGCGCGGAAGGGGAAGTAGCTCGGCCAGCGCTCCTCGATCCCGTACCCGAGCGCCGCCGCCTCCTCGAAGGCCTCCGGCGCGTAGTACAGCACGGCGTGCAGGGGCTCCAGCAGGTGCCAGAGCTGGCGCACCCGGCCGAGCTCGACGCCGGCACCCTCCTTCGGCCCCCCACCCTGCGGCACCTCTTTCTGCGACACCCCGTCCTCCGCGACCCCTGCCCCGCCGGCCCCACTCGCCCCGCCCACATTCCCGGACATGACTCCACCCCTCGTCACGTAACGACACGCTCCACAACTTGACACTGCCAAGATTGCCCGAGCCGACCCAACTTGTCAACGACTAGATTCCATCGAACCGGTCCGGGCGCTCACCCTGGCCGTCCGTCCCGGCCGTCCGGCCCGGCGCCCGAACTTGGCAATGCCTAGATTCGGCGTACGCTTCTGTCATGAATCCCGCGAAGACCAGCGGCTCCGCACGCCCGTACCACCACGGGGACCTGCGCCGAGCCATCCTCGGCGCCGCGCTCGACGTCATCGCCGTCGAGGGGCCCGCCGCGCTGAGCCTGCGGGACCTGGCCCGCCGCGCGGGTGTCTCGCACGCCGCCCCGGCACACCACTTCAAGGACCGCACCGGCCTGCTCACGGCCATCGCGGCGGAGGGCTACGGCCTCCTGGCGACCGCACTCGACGCGGCAGAGGACCTGCGCGACGCGGGCGTTCGTTACGTACGTTTCGCGCGGGACCATCCCGCCCACTTCCAGGTCATGTTCTCCCCGGAGCTGCTCCGCGAGAACGACCTGGAGCTCACCACGGCGAGGACACTCGCGGGCGGGCGCCTGCGCGCCGCCGTCTCCGCGCTCCCCTCGGAGGGCCGCGGCCCCGACACCCGCCTCGCCGGCATCGCGGCCTGGTCCCTCGCCCACGGCTTCGCCACACTCCTGATCAGCCACAACCTGGACGGCCAGGTGGGCGACGAGGACCCCGACGAGGTCTTCCACGCCCTGACGGGAATGCTGTTCCGCCCCCAGCAGCCCTGAGCCGGTCTCCTGAGCAGGTCGAGCCGGTCCTGAGCCGGTCTCCTGAGCCGGTCCTGAGCCGCACACGGCGAACAGGCCGCCGGAGATGCCGGCGGCCTGTTTCCCAGAGCGGTACCGCTACGACCCCAGGATCGAGGCCAGGAACTCCCCGGTCCAGCCGAGCAGTTCCCGCCCGACCAGCGGCTTTCCGCCCACCTTCGCGGTCTTCGGGCGGGGGACGAGGATCTGGTGGGCGGTCGGCTTGATGACGGTTCCCGGGCACAGGCGCTTCAGGCGCAGCTCCTGGGACTCCCTCAACTCCACCGGTGCGAAGCGGATGTTGTTGCCCTGGAGGACGATCTCGCCGACCCCGCAGGCGCGCGCGAGCATGCGCAGGCCCGCCACGAGGAGCAGGTTCTCGACGGGCTCCGGAAGCTTGCCGTAGCGGTCGACGAGTTCCTCGCGTACGGCCTTGACGTCCTCCTCCGTGTTCGCGGAGGCGATGGAACGGTACGCGGCCAGGCGCAGCCGCTCACCCGGCGCGTAGTCGTGCGGGACGTGCGCGTCGACCGGCAGCTCGATCTTGACCTCCAGCGGCGGCTCCTCCTCCACGCCGCCTTCCAGGGAGGCGCGGTAGTCCGCGACCGCCTCGCCCACCATGCGTACGTAAAGGTCGAAGCCGACGCCGGCGATGTGGCCCGACTGTTCGCCGCCGAGCAGATTGCCCGCGCCGCGGATCTCCAGGTCCTTCATCGCCACGTACATGCCCGCGCCCATCTCGGTGTGCTGCGCGATGGTCGCGAGACGCTCGTGGGCCGTCTCCGTGAGGGGCTTCTCCGGCGGATACAGGAAGTAGGCGTAGCCGCGCTCCCGGCCACGGCCGACCCGGCCGCGCAGCTGGTGCAGCTGCGAGAGACCGAAGTTGTCGCCGCGCTCCACGATCAGGGTGTTCGCGTTCGAGATGTCGATGCCCGACTCGACGATCGTCGTGGAGACCAGCACGTCGAACTTCTTCTCCCAGAAGTCGACGACCACCTGCTCCAGGGCCTGCTCCCCCATCTGGCCGTGGGCCGTGGCGATCCGCGCCTCCGGGACGATCTCCCGGAGCCGGGCGGCCGCGCGGTCGATGGACTCGACCCGGTTGTGGATGTAGAAGACCTGGCCCTCGCGCAGCAGCTCACGGCGGATCGCCGCGCCGATCTGCTTCTCCTCGTACGGGCCGACGAAGGTCAGCACCGGGTGCCGCTCCTCCGGCGGGGTGGTGATCGTCGACATCTCGCGGATGCCGGTGACCGCCATCTCCAGGGTGCGGGGGATCGGGGTCGCGGACATCGTCAGGACGTCGACGTTGGCGCGCAGCTTCTTCAGCTGCTCCTTGTGCTCGACGCCGAAGCGCTGCTCCTCGTCGACGATGACCAGGCCCAGGTCCTTGAACTTCGTCTCGGAGGAGAACAGGCGGTGGGTGCCGATGACGAGGTCCACCGCGCCCTCGCGCAGCCCCTCCAGGACGGCCTTGGCCTCGGTGTCCGTCTGGAAGCGGGACAGCGCGCGGACGTTGACCGGGAACTGCGAGTAGCGCTCGGAGAACGTGCCGAAGTGCTGCTGGACGAGCAGGGTCGTGGGCACCAGGACCGCGACCTGCTTGCCGTCCTGCACCGCCTTGAACGCGGCGCGGACCGCGATCTCGGTCTTGCCGTAGCCGACGTCGCCGCAGATCAGACGGTCCATCGGGACCGTCTTCTCCATGTCCTCCTTGACCTCGGCGATCGTCGTCAGCTGGTCGGGCGTCTCCGCGTACGGGAACGCGTCCTCCAGCTCGCGCTGCCAGGGCGTGTCGGCGCCGAAGGCGTGTCCCGGGGCCGCCATCCGCGCCGAGTACAGCTTGATCAGGTCGGCGGCGATCTCCTTGACCGCCTTCTTGGCGCGCGCCTTGGTCTTGGTCCAGTCGGCGCCGCCCAGGCGGTGCAGGGTCGGGGCCTCGCCGCCGACGTACTTGGTGATCTGCTCCAGCTGGTCGGTGGGGATGTAGAGGCGGTCGCCGGGCTGGCCGCGCTTGGCGGGGGCGTACTCGACGACCAGGTATTCGCGGGTCGCGCTCTGGACGGTGCGCTGCACCATCTCGATGTAGCGGCCGACACCGTGCTGTTCGTGCACGATGTAGTCGCCGGTCTCCAGGGTCAGCGGGTCGATCGTCTTGCGGCGGCGGGCCGGCATCCGGGCGCCGTCCTTGCCCGCGGCCTTCTGGCCGGAGAGGTCGGTCTCCGTCAGGACGGCGAGTCGGAGCGCGGGGTCGACGAAGCCGTAGTCGATGGAGCCGCACGCCACGTGCACGACGGAGGGGCCGATCTCGGTGAGGTCGGTGTCCAGGCGGGCGGCGATGCCTTCGCCGCCCAGCACCTCGACGGTGCGGGCCGCCGGGCCGTGCGCCTCCGTGACGTAGACCGTGTGCCAGCCGTCGGCCAGCCAGCCCTTGGTGTCGGCGAGCGCGCGGGCGGTGTCGCCGCGGTAGGTCTCGGGGGCGTGCATGCCCAGCTTGAGGGTGTCTCCCACGCCTCCGGCGTAGCTGTCCGTGAGGTCCCCGTCGGCGGCGAACGGCGACACCGACCACCACATCATGTCCAGCTCGCGCGCCCGGTCCCGTACGTCCGCGATGGCCCACAGGGAGGCCGCGCCGACGTCGATGGGCGCCTCGCCGCCCCCGGCCGTGGCCGCCCAGGACGCCTGCAGGAACTCCTGTGAGGTCGCCACCAGGTCCGAGGCCCGCGTCCGTACTCGCTCCGGATCGCATACGACGGCCATCGCGCCCTCGGGCAGGACGTCGAGCAGCAGTTCCATGTCGTCGACGAGGACCGGGGCGAGCGATTCCATGCCCTCCACGGCGATGCCCTCGGCGATCTTGCCGAGGAGTTCGCCCAGCTCCGGGTGGGCCTCGGCGAGGGCGGCGGCCCGTGCCCGCACGTCGTCGGTGAGCAGCAGTTCCCGGCAGGGCGGGGCCCACAGGCCGTGCTCGGCGACTTCGAGGGAACGCTGGTCGGCGATCTTGAAGTAGCGGATCTCCTCGATGTCGTCGCCCCAGAACTCCACCCGGAGCGGGTGCTCCTCGGTGGGCGGGAAGACGTCCAGGATGCCGCCGCGGACGGCGAACTCGCCGCGCTTCTCGACGAGTTCGACGCGGGAGTACGCGGCTGCCGCGAGCGCCGCGACGGTCTCGCCGAGGTCGGCCGTACTGCCGGTGCGCAGGACGACGGGCTCCAGATCGCCGAGTCCCTTGACCTGCGGCTGGAGGACCGAGCGGATGGGGGCCACGACGACGGACACCGGGCCGGTCTCGGGGTCGTCGGGGCGTGGGTGGGAAAGGCGCCGCAGCACGGCGAGGCGCCGGCCGACGGTGTCCGACCGGGGGGAGAGCCGCTCGTGCGGCAGCGTCTCCCACGACGGGTACTCGGCCACACCGTCCGGCGGCAGCAGGGAGCGCAGGGCCGCGGCCAGGTCCTCGGCCTCGCGGCCCGTCGCGGTCACCGCCAGCACCGTACGGCCGCTCTCGCGTGCGAGCGCGGCGATGGCGAACGGGCGCGCCGCCGGTGGGCCGACCAGGTCGACGTGCATCCGGTTGCCGTCGGCGGCGGCCCGCACCGCTTCCGTGAGGGCGGCGTCCTTGACGACGGCGTCGAGCAGACCGTGCAGGCTCATGAAGGGCTTCCATCCCGGGGAGTGGGCAACGCGAGACGCCCGACACGTGGGACGGGCCGGGGGCATCCAGCCTACGACTCCGCGACCACTCGCGCGTGGCCGTCCACCGAGGGCCCCCGCCCCCGCTCCGTGACCCGTCGCACACCCGGCGGCACACCCCGTCGCCGGTCTGTGCCCGGCCCGCCGCCCGCCATCGTCCGGAACCACGCGCTCCGGGGACGGTCACGGACGCCGCTCCGGACCGGCCCCCGGAGACACCGTGGGCCCGGTCCGAGGAGAGTGGCTCTCCTCGGACCGGGCCCGTCCCCCGCAACCCCCGTACGCGGTGGCTCGGTTCGACCGTCCGCCGACGGCTAGTCGGTGGCGATCGCGTTCAGTACGTTCATCCGGCCCGCTCGGAACGCCGGGATCAGGGCGGCGAACAGGCCCACGAAGGCCGAGCCGATGAAGACCCCGATGATGGTCGGCCAGGGGATGTCCAGAACCTTCAGGCCCTCCAGGGCGAGGAGTTTCTGGGCGGTGGCGCCCCAGCTCATGCCGAGCCCCAGGCCGAGCAGGGCACCGAAGAGGGCGATGACGACCGACTCCAGGCGGATCATGCGGCGCAGCTGGCGGCGGGAGAGCCCGATGGCGCGCATCAGGCCGATCTCGCGGGTGCGCTCGACGACCGACAGCGCCAGGGTGTTCACCACACCGAGGATCGCCACCACGATCGCCAGACCCAGCAGGCCGTAGACCATGTTCAGGAGCTGGCCCACCTGGTCCTTCAGTTCCTGCTTGTAGTCCGTCTGGTCGCGGACCTGGTACTGCGGGTACGGCTCCATGGACTTCTTCAGGGCCGCGTACGCCTGCTTCTCCTGGCCCGGCTCGGCCTTGGCGAACATGATCTCGTTCGGCGGGATCTTGCTCGCGGGCAGGTACTTCTTCATCGTCTCGATGCTGGTGTACCGGGCGCCCTGGTCGATGGCGACGTCGTCGTCCGTGATGGCCGCGACCTTGAGCTTCGCCGTCGCGCCGTCCTTGAAGGCGACGCTCAGGGTGTCGCCGACCCGCACGCCGTGCTTCTTGGCGTAGTCCGAGCCGACCGACATGGCGTTCTTGCCGTAGGCCGCCGACAGCTCACCGGCGGTGGTCTTGCGCCGCAGGTCCTGGGCGTAGGACGGGTCGGCCGCGGTGATCCCGGACGTGTCGACCTTGCCGTCCGGCGAGGTCAGCTCGGCCGCGATGTCCTTGTAGCGGGTGACGTGGTCCAGGCCCGGGGACGTCTCCATGGCCTTCTCGGCCTGCGGGACGATCCGCTGCTGGCCCTGGACGATGAAGTCCGCGCCGACCGACTTGTCGAGCTCGTCGGTCGCCGAGGCCACCATGGAGGAGCCGACCACCGACAGGCAGGCGACCAGGGCCAGGCCGATCATCAGGGCCGCGCCGGTGGCGCCGGTGCGGCGCGGGTTGCGCAGCGCGTTGCGCTCGGCGAGCCGGCCCACGGGGCCGAACATCCGCAGCAGTACGGCGCTGATCGCCCGGACGACGCCGCCCGCGAGGAGCGGGCCGACGATCACGAAGCCGATCAGGGTGAGGACGATGCCCGCGCCGAGGACCAGTGAGCCCTCGCTCGCCTTGTCGGCGGTGGCCGCCGTGTAGAGCGCGAACGCTCCGGCGCCGGTCAGGGCCAGGCCGATCAGCCCGCGGACGAGACCCGCCCTGCCGTCGGCCGGGGTGCCGGCGTCGCGGAGCGCGGCCATCGGGGAGACCTTGCCGGCCCGCCGGGCCGGCAGGTAGGCGGCGAGGACGGTGACGACGACGCCGAGGATCATGCCGATGACCGGGGTGGCCGCCTTCACCGTGAGGTCACGGGTCGACAGGTCCATGCCCATCGACGACATGAGCTTCATCAGGCCGACCGCGAGGCCGACGCCCGCGGCGACGCCGAGGACCGAACCGACGATGCCGAGCAGCAGCGCCTCGGCCAGCACCGAGCGGTTGACCTGCTTGCGGGAGGAGCCGATGGCGCGCATCAGGCCGATCTCGCGGGTGCGCTGGGCGACCAGCATCGAGAAGGTGTTGATGATCAGGAAGATGCCGACCAGGAACGCGATCCCGGCGAAGCCGAGCATGGCGTACTTGATGACGTTCATGAACTGGCCGACGCCCTGACGGTTCTCGTCGGAGTTCTCCTTCTGCGTCTGGATCTTGTACGACCCGTGGAGCGCGGTGGAGACGTTCTGCTTGAGGCGCGTGTCGGAGACGCCCGGCGCGGCGCTGACGTTGATCTGGGTGAACCGGCCGGTGGAACCGAGCAGTTCGCGCTGGGCGGTGGCGGTGTCGAACCAGACGACGGCGGCACCGGGGTTGGTCACCTTGAAGGTGGCGATCCCGACGATCCTGGCCTTGAAGTCACCGGTCACCGCGATGGTGCGCAGTTCATCGCCCATCTTCAGGTGGTGTTTGTCGGCGGTGTCGACGTCGACCATCACCTCGGTGGGTCCGCGGGGGGCGCGGCCGGAGCTGATCTCCGTGGAACGGAGGTCGTTGCGCGTCCAGTTGCCGGCGATGGTCGGGGCGCCGGTGGTCGAGCCCATGTTCTTGTTGTGGCTGTCGACGACGGTCACGTTCATCGAACTGACCGCGCCCTCGGCGGACTTGACGCCGTCCGCCTGCTTCGCCTGCGCCAGCACGGAGGTCGGCACCGACTCGGGCTTGCCGTTCTGCGGGGTGTCGTCGCTCTTGGCCGCCTTCGGCAGCACCGTCACGTCGGAGGAGGTGGCCGCGAAGAGCTTGTCGAACGTCGTGTTCATCGTGTCGGTGAACACGAGCGTGCCGCAGACGAAGGCCACCGACAGCAGGACCGCCACGGCGGACAGCGCCATGCGTCCCTTGTGCGCGAAGAAGTTGCGCATCGAGGACTTGAGGACGGTCATGACGTCCGCCCGCGGGAGTCGAAGTCCTTCATACGGTCCAGGACCTGGTCGGCCGTCGGCTGATGCATCTCGTCGACGATCCGGCCGTCCGCGAGGTACAGCACACGGTCCGCGTACGAGGCCGCCACCGGGTCGTGCGTGACCATGACGATGGTCTGGCCCAGGTCGTCCACCGAGCGCCGCAGGAAGCCCAGCACCTCGGCGCCGGCCCGGGAGTCGAGGTTTCCGGTCGGCTCGTCGCCGAAGATGATCTCGGGGCGGGCCGCCAGTGCCCGTGCCACCGCGACGCGCTGCTGCTGGCCGCCGGAAAGCTGGTTCGGGCGGTGCCCCAGCCGGTCCGCGAGCCCGACGGTCTCCACGACCTGGTCCAGCCAGCGCTTGTCGGGCTTGCGACCCGCGATGTCCATCGGGAGCGTGATGTTCTCCAGGGCGTTCAGCGTCGGCAGGAGGTTGAACGCCTGGAAGATGAAGCCGATCCGGTCCCGGCGCAGCTGCGTCAGCTTCTTGTCCTTGAGCCCGGTGATCTCGGTCTCGTCGAGGAAGATCTGGCCGGAGGTGACGGTGTCGAGCCCGGCGAGGCAGTGCATCAGCGTGGACTTGCCTGATCCCGAGGGACCCATGATGGCGGTGAACCGGCCCCGCGCGATGTCCACGTCGACCTGGTCGAGGGCGACGACGCGGGTCTCGCCGGACCCGTACGCCTTGACGACCTGCCGCGCCCGCGCCGCGACGGCCGTACGCCCTCCAGTGCCCTCGTGCCTGGGAATGCTTACAGCCGATGTCACGGTATGTCTCCTAAGTCGGCCAGCAGCGGGACCTGCTGGGCTGCGAAAGTCTGCGAGCGATGGCTAGAGGCCGCGAAGGTCCGCGTCCCTTCGGACGCGGTGCGCTGGGCCACGTCCGTAAGTCTGGTGCCGGGAGGGGGTCGGGCGCGCTGGTGCACGGCCCCGTCTTCTGCTGGGGAAAACCCCACCCCCGTGGGTGCGGTCCGTACGACCGGACGCGCCCCCGACGGCGTAAAGCCAGGTTAAGGACGCCCCCCGTCCCGTCTCGTCCTCCGGTGGGACGAACCCTCCCCGAGCCGTAGTACGGAGATCCCCCTAGGGGTCCTCCACCCTTCGGTGGACACCTCCCCGGGGTCACGTCCGCCTCCGGACCCACACAGCGTCCACCCTCCCCCAGGGGGAGGCTCAAGTGGGAAGCTGGTCCCGGCAGATAGATGCAGGGGGAAGGAATCCCGTGGGCGAGGGGGACACCGAGATACCGGTGGTGCGGGAGAACCCGCCCCGCACCACCCGGACCGAGACCCGGCGGCGCCGCGCCGTCGTCGCCGCGCTCATGCTGGCGATGGCTCTCGCCGCGCTCGACTCCACCATCGTGTCGACCGCCGTTCCGCAGATCGTCGGCGACCTCGGCGGATTCTCCGTCTTCTCCTGGCTGTTCTCGGGCTACCTGCTGGCCGTCACGGTCACGCTCCCCGTCTACGGCAAGCTCTCCGACACCTTCGGCCGCAAACCGGTCCTCGTGGCGGGCGCCGCCGTCTTCCTCCTGGGCTCCCTGCTCTGCGCCACGGCCTGGAACATGGCCGCGCTCATCGCCTTCCGCGTCGTCCAGGGTCTGGGCGGCGGCGCCCTCCAGGGCACCGTGCAGACACTGGCCGCCGATCTGTACCCGCTGGACGAACGCCCGAAGATCCAGGCCAAGCTGTCCACCGTGTGGGCGACCTCGGCGATCGCGGGTCCCGCCCTGGGCGGAGTCCTCGCGGCGTACGCCGACTGGCGGTGGATCTTCCTCGTCAACCTGCCGGTCGGCGCGGTCGCGCTGTGGCTGATCGCCCGTCATCTGCGCGAACCCCAGCGGGCCCCGCTCACCCGGCGGCCGCGGATCGACTGGGCGGGCGCCCTCGCCGTGTTCGCCTGCGGCGGCGTCCTGCTGACCGCCCTGGTGCAGGGCGGGGTCGCCTGGGGCTGGCTCTCGGCACCCTCGATCGCCCTGTTCGGCACGGGCCTCTGCCTGGTCGCGGTCGTCGTGGCCGTCGAGCGGCGGGCCGCCGAACCGATCATCCCGGGCTGGGTGTGGCGCCGCCGGACGATCGCCGCGGTCAACCTGGCGCTCGGGGCGCTGGGCCTGCTCATGGTCGCGCCGACGGTCTTCCTGCCCACCTACGCGCAGGCGGTCCTCGGGCTCGCCCCGGTCGCCGCCGGATTCGTGCTCTCCGTATGGACGTTGAGCTGGCCGGTGTCCGCGGCGCTCAGCCAGCACGTCTACCGCCGCATCGGTTTCCGCAACACCGCGATGCTCGGCATCGGAACGGCGAGCCTGCTCCTGCTCGCCTTCCCCTTCCTGCCCTATCCGGGCGAGCCGTGGCAGCCCGCCCTGCTGATGCTGCTGCTGGGCGGCGCGCTCGGGCTCTTCCAGCTCCCCCTGATCATCGGGGTCCAGTCGACCGTCGGGTGGGCCGAACGCGGCACGACCACCGCCTCCGTACTCTTCTGCCGGCAGACCGGACAGACCATGGGCGCCGCCCTGTTCGGCGCCGTCGCCAACGGGGTACTGGCCGCGCGGCTCGGCGGCGCCGGGGATCTCGACGCGGTGACCCGCGCCCTGGACTCGGGCGCGCCGGCCGGGCAACTGCGCCACGCGGTCGCCGACGCGGTCCACGCCGTCTATCTGGGGGCCGCGTGCGCCGCGGCCCTCGCCTTCCTGGTCCTGCTGTTCGTCGCACCGCGCCGCTTCCCGGTCCTCGAGAACCCCACGGACTGACCGCGCCACAAGGCCCCCTGAGCAAGGACAGGACCCGCCCCATCAGTCACACCAGAGCGCCCACTTCCCACACCTGAACCACAAGGAAGCTCCAGGCCTACTCCAGGGAAACTCCACAGGTGAACGCGGGTAACGCCCCAGGTCGCCGGAGTAAGCGCGTACCGACCGCCCAGTTTGGTGAAAGGGTCGCGCGCTCCTCCTACTTACGAGTAGCGTGCGCTGTTCACCCCCCAGCTCCCTGCGGTCCCGCACCGGACCCGAGCCACGCAAGGAGAACCGGGATGCCAGACCCGTTCTCGTCCCCCGAGTACCCAGGACCACGTCAGCAGCGTTCGCACCACCGGCAGTACCCGCCGCCCCAGCCCCCGCGGAACCCCCCGTATCCGCCGTACGCCCAGCAGCCCCAGTACCCCCAACAACAACCCCGGCACCCCGGATATCCGCCGTCCGACCCCGGCCGCGACCCCTCCCGGCTGACCTACCCCTGGCAGCCACAGCCCCGGCCTGCCGAGCCCGCGCCACCGCGGATGCCGCGTCACCAACCGCTCGGCCGGCACAGCGACATCAGACTCCTGCGCGGCGCCTACCGCTGGCAGCGGCGCGTCGCGACCCTCACCGCGCTCGGCTACTTCACCCTCTTCCTCCTCCTGTCGGCCTTCGCGCCGGCGCTGATGACGAGCACGGTGTCCGGCGGACTGTCGACCGGCCTGCTGCTCGGCCTGCTCCAAGTCCCCGTCACCTGCCTGGCCATCGGGCTGTACGAGCACACCGCGCGCCGAAGCGTCGACCCGATCGCGGACCGGATCCGCAAGCAGGCAGAACTGGAAGCGAAGCGGGGGACGGCACGATGACGGGGTTCAGCAGTTCCGCGCAGTCCATGTCACTCGTGGCGTTCACGGCCGTCGCCACGATCACCCTGCTGCTGTGCGTGATGACCGGCCCGGACCGTGACGACCTGGACGAGTTCTACACCGGCTACGGATCGCTCTCACCGATGCGCAACGGCCTTGCCATCGCCGGGGACTACATCTCCGCGGCGACCGTGCTCGGCACCGGCGGCGTGATCGCGCTGGCCGGCTACGACGGCGTCGTCCTCGCGCTGAGCACGGCCCTGTCCCTGATGCTGCTGATGTTCCTGCTGGCCGAACCGCTGCGCAACGCGGGCCGGTTCACCATGGGCGACGCGCTCGCGCGCCGGACGCCGGGCCGCGCGGTCCGCAACACGGCCTGCGCGGTGACCATCGTGGCGCTCATGCCGCTGATGCTGGTCCAACTGGCGGGCGCGGGCGATCTGCTGGCGTTCATCCTCGGCTTCTCCAACGACTCCCTCAAGACCGGCTGCGTCATCGGGCTCGGCGCGCTGATGATCAGTTACGCGGCGATCGGCGGTATGAAGGGCACCGCCCTCATCCAGATCATGAAGATCGTGATGCTGCTCGGCTCGGGCGCGGTCGTCGCCGTACTCGTCCTGCAGCGCTTCGACTGGAACCCCGGCGCGCTCCTGGCCGCCGCCGCCGGGAACAGCGGCGTGGGCACCGCCTACCTCCACTCGGGCCTCCAGTTCGCCGGTGGCTCCAGCCCCCGCCTGGACATGATCACCTCGGAGCTGACGGTCGTCCTCGGCGGCGCCTGCCTCCCCCACATCACCATGCGCATGTACACGGCGGGCAGCGCCCGCCAGGTGCGCCGGTCGCTGTCCTGGGCGGTGCCGTGCGTGGCCCTGTTCGTGCTGATCATCAGCGTCATCGGCTTCGGGGCCACGGCCATGATCGGCCGCGATGTGATCGCGGCCGCCGATCCGCAGGGGAACACGGCCTATCTGCTGGGCTCCAGGGCGGCGTTCGGCGCATCCGTCTCCACGGCCGAGACCCTCCTGTTCACCACCGTGACGACAGCGATCTTCCTGACGCTGCTCGCGTCCGTCGCCGGGATGATCCTGGCCTGCGCCAACTCCCTCGCCCACGACGTGTTCGCGCACAGCCGGCTCTTCCGGGGCCGCCGCCGCGGCGACGAACTGTCACCGCGCCGCGAGATGCTCCTCGCCCGCCTCTCGGCGCTCGCGGTGGGCGCGCCGGCCATCCTGCTCGCCACCCTCGCCCAGCACCGCAGCCTCCAGCCCCTGGTCACCCTGTCCTTCTGCATCGGCGCCTCGGCGATCGCGCCCGCGCTGGTCTACGGCCTCTTCTGGCGCCGCTACACCCGCACCGGCCTCCTCGCCACCCTCATCGGCGGCACCCTCACCGTCCTCCTCCTCATGCCCGGCACCAACCTCGTCTCCGGCTCCCCCGTCGCCGCGTTCCCGGAAGCCGACTTCAACTGGTTCCCGTTCACCACGACGGGCATCGTGTCGATCCCGCTGGGCTTCGCCTACGGGTGGATCGGAACGGTGGTCTCGGGCCGCCGCAAGGCGGAGGAACAGCGGAGGCAGTACGAGGCGGTGGAGGGCTGGATTCTGGCGGGGGCGGTACGCAGGGGACGCTGACGGGCGGAGACCGCTCACTACTCCGCCGGGGCCCGCCCCGTGAGGGAGGTGAGGCTGCTCCGTACATGGTCCATGTGGGCCCGTACGCCGTCCCACCGCTCCCCGTGCTCACGCAGCACCCGCTCGGTCTCCCGGGCGATCCGCTCCTCCCTGACACGGGCCTCGGCGAGCAGTTCGGCGGCCCGCGCCGCCGCGTCCTCCTGCCCCTGCCGGTCCGACTCCTCCGCCTCGGCGAGGGCTCGGGCGGCCTCGGCGAGCGAGTCCTCGGCGCGGGCCACGCGTTCGACGTGCCGCGACTCGAACGCGGCCTCGCGCTCGGCGGCGGCCAGTTCGGCCTCCGCCCGCCGCGTGGTGTGCTCCTCGTCCTGCCCGGTGAGCAGGGCCTCCGCCCGCCGGCGCACCTCGCGCAGTCCGGCCAGCACCTCACCCCGGTTCTCCTTGACCTCCCGCCGCGCGGAGATCCGTACCTCGTCGGCCTCGCCACGCGCGGTGAGCAGCCGCTGACGGGCCCACTCCTCGGCCTCGCCGCGCACCTCGTCGGCGTACGTCCGCGCGGCCTCCCGCATCTCGCGCCCCGCGGCCTCGGCCTCCTCCACGGCCGACCGGGCTTCCCGCCGGGCCTCCTCCCGCAGGGCCTCGGCCTCCTCCTCGCCGAGCAGGAAGATCCGCCGCGCCCGCTCGCCGAGCTCCTCGTACTTCTGCGGGGCGAGCCGCGTCACGGCCTCCCGCAGCCGCTCCGCCTCGGCCTCCATGTCCTTCGCCAGCACGGTGAGCCGGGCGGCCCGCTCCCACGCCGCGTCACGGTCCCGGGAGAGCGCCGCGGCGTACGCGTCGACCTGTTCGGGACGGTACCCACGTCCCCGTACGCCCACGAAGCCGTGCGGCGACACCGGTGTGCTGCTCATCCTTGGATCCCTCTCCGCCCGACACACACGAAAAGACGATTTCGCGCACATCTTGATGGATCACACGGAAGTGTTCATAACGCGACACTCCGCCCACCCATTCGGCCAGAGATGAGTGAGCGGAGTGTCATTTGAGGTCAGAAGCCCGGAACGCGGGCTCGGCGCGACGCCCGAAGAGGAACGGTCCGACCCTTCGTACGGTCCCCCTCGCCGCCCCTTCCACCGGTGTACGTGCCGGACGCGCCGCCCGCACGAAGGAGGCGCCCGACCCGTCACGCGGGTCGAGCGCCTCGTCCGTCCTGCCGTTGTCCTACCGCGCCACGGCTACAACAGGCCGTCCCACATCTCCTCCAGCAGGACCGACCACCAGCTCTCAGGGGAACCGAGTGCCGCCGGGTCGAGCGAGGCGAGCTGTGCCTGGAAGTCGACGGTCCAGCGGCCCGCCTGCTCCTGGTTGAGGCCGAACCGCAGCCGCCACATCCGGCCGAGCAGCGCGAGACAGCGCGCGAACTCGGGCAGACCGGTGTTCACGAACTGCGGCGGCACCGGCGCACCCCCGGGACCGGCCTCCACCGGCACGGCGACGATGTTCGCCGTGCCGTACTGGACACAGATCGCCTTGCCGAAGTCGCTGCCCATGACGAGGTACGAGCCCGCGTCCGGGGCCGCCACCACCCCACGCTCCTGCGCCAGTTCGGCGAGCGTCGGCACCGGACGGCCCGGCTGGGCCTGCGCCCAGAAGAACGGCCCCATGTCGACCGGCAGCCCGGCCACGACCAGGGTGTGCGCCACGATGTTGGGCACGCCCTGCCGCGACACGGCCGCCTGGTCGAACCGGAACACCCCCGGCCCGAACGCCGCCGCCATCTCCTGCCCGATCGCCTCCGGCGGGATCGGCGGCGCGGGCTGCACCGGCGGAATCGGCGCCCGTACCGGCGCCGGACGCGCCGGCCCGTCCGCGACCTGGTGCAACTCGCCCTGGTGCGCGAGGAGCTGATGCATCCCCTGCTGCCGGCTCGCGTGATCCGTGCCGTACGGCGCGATGCTCGTGATCCGCGCCTGCGGGAAGGTCTCCCTGATCATCCGCGCGCAGTACGCGCCCGGCAGCTCACAGGACTCCAACTCCGTGTGCAGCTCCAGCACTTGCTGCGGCGGCACGTTCATCGCGCGCAGCTCGTGCAGGATCTGCCACTCCGGATGCGGCATCCCCGGCGCGGACCGCCGGATCAGCTGCTGCTCCGACCCGTCCTGCGCCCGGAACCGCAGCACGGCCTGATACCCGGGCCCGACGGTCGGCTGCCCCGTCTGCGGATAGCCGTACGCCGGCGGCTGCTGCCCCGGCATCGGCTGACCGGGCATCGGCTGCTGTCCGGGCAGCGGCTGAGGGGCGCCCGGCGGCATACCGGCGGCCTGCGGAGGCGGCGGCGCACCCGGGCCCCCGACGGGAGCCCCCGCGAACATGGTCGCGGCATGGTGCACCCCACCGGGGGGCGTGCCCCCGGGAGGCTGGGGCGCTCCGGGTGCCGCACCGGGGGCACCCGGCGGCTGCGGGGCGCCGGGGCCACCCGCCGAGGGTCCCGCCAGCATCGTCGCGGCGTGGTGCGCTCCACCCGGAGGCGTACCGCCCGGCGGGTTCGGCGCACCGGGAGCGGCCTGCTGCCAGGGCGCGCCCGGGGCTCCGGGGGCAGCCGGCGGCTGCGGGGCGCCGGGCCCGCCCAGCGACGGCCCCGCCAGCATCGTCGCCGCGTGGTGCACTCCACCGCCCGCAGGCGTGGCGCCGGGAGGCTGGGGAGCGTCAGGGGTGCCGGGCGCCGCGGGCGGCCCCTCGGGCCCGTCCGGCCCGAGCTGCGCGACCAGTTGCGTCGGCACGTACCCGCCCGCGGGCGCACCCGGAGCACCCGGCCCGGACGGCGGCGGTGTGCTGCCCGGCCGCGCACCGGGCAGCCCGGGGGCGCTCGGCGGGGGCGGAGCGCTGACCCCGCCACCGCGTGCCCCGCGGGGCGGCGCCTGCGCCTTGCTGGTCGCGGCGTCGGCGATGTCACCGGCGTTGGGAGGCAGCGGTCGCGAGGGCTCGACGGGTGGCGTGCCGGGGGCGCCCGGAGCGTGCGGGGCGCCGGGTGGCGGCGTGCCGGGTCCCTGGGGGAAGCCGTACGCGGGCGCTGCCGGAGGAGGCGTACCCTGCGGACCACCGGGAACGGGCGCACCGGGCGGCGGCGTGCCCGGACCCTGCGGATAGCCGTACGCGGAGGCAGCGGGCGGCGGGCCCTGCGGGTACCCGTACGAAGACGCGCCGGGCGGCGGAGTGCCCTGGTGGGCGCCGGGTCCCTGCGGATACGGCGGGCCGCCGGGCAGACCGTGGCCCTGCGAAGCACCGGACGGCGCGGGGGCGTTCGGGTCGCCGGCCACGGGTGCCAGCGTCGTACGCGGGAGTTGACTGCCTCCGGAGATGAGGGACGTCTTGGCGTCCGGTGCCGCGGGCGGCGGGGTGTAGGAGTCGTCGACATCGGTCAGCTGCGGCGCGAACACGGTCGCCGGCAGCGGTACGGAACGGTCGTCCCCGGGATCGGCGTTCGTGTCCGTCCCGGCCCACGGGGTCGCGTCGGCGGGCATGTCCGGACCCGCGTCCCGCGGTCCGGGGACCGGGTCGTCGTCGGTCGCGGCAGCCGGCCACGGCGTCGCCCCACCGGGAGCCGACGGCACACCTGGCGCGGACGCGGCCGGGAAGGGCGAGGCCGGTGCCGCGGACGGGGAAGCGGCGTGCGCCCCCGGAGCCGACGGCACTCCGTGCGCCTGCGGACCTCCCGGCGCACCCGGCAGCGAACTCCCGCTCCCGGAACCCCCGTTCACGGAACCGCCCGCCGAGGAGGCGGCGGCCGGACGGGACCCCTGCCCGTCGGAGGCGGACGATCCCGAACCCGTGCGCCGGTCCGGAATCCCCATCCTGTCCGCGGCCTCCTGCAGCCACTCCGGAGGGCTCAGCAGGAACGACGTCTGATTCAGGTCGACCCGGGCCGGAGGCGCCGGCGCCGGTTCCGGGGGCCCGTCCGGTACCCCGTACTCCTCCTCGTACCGGCGAATGACCTCACCCACCGGCAGCGCGGGCCACAGCGTGGCCTCCCCGCTGTCCCGCGCGATGACGAGCCGCTGCCCGCCCCCGTCGGAACGCGGTCCCTCGGCGCGGTCCTCCGCCCACACGACGAACCCGAGTTCGAACTCGCGCACCCGCACCTCACGGTGCTGGTACCCGGGCACATCCCCGTTGATCCACTCTTCCGCGCGCTCCTGCGCCTGCGCAAAGGTCACCATCGCAACCTCACTCCCCCACCGAAGACACCGAAGCCGCCGAAGAAGCCGAAGCCTCCGAAGCCGCGGCGGAGACAGGCACCGCGTACGCGAAACCGCCGTCCACCATCAGATTCGCCACCGTCTCCAGCTCCGGCGGATTCCCGGCGAGCCGGGACAGGAACTGGTCGAAGTCGTCACCGCACGGCAGCAGCAGCCGCTGCACCCGCTCGGCCGGCGGCCAGGCGTCCTGGTCACGGGCGTCGTCGAACGCGCAGAACCAGACCGAACCGATCCGGTCGCCCTTCACCTTCACGGCCAGCAGACCGCCCTGCACGAACCCGACACCCAGGTAATCCTTGGTCAGATGGTCGCGCAGACACTTGTTGACGTACACGAGGTCATTGACGGCGGCCTCGTCGCGCACGGTGAAGAACGGCTGGTCCACCAGCAGTCCCAGCTCGGCGTCGAGCGCCGCGCCCACCGGCGCGCACCCGCCCGCCGCCTTCAGGAACGACCGATAGGCACCCGGCAGCCGGTAACCGAGATCCTCCTCGACCCCCAGCACCTGCTGCTCCGTCACCGCGACCGATGACCTCGGCAACCCGAAGTGCGCGGGCCGCGTCTCCTGCAACGGCCGCGTCCCCCGCTTCGAATGATCGACCGCCGTGGTCGCGACACCACCGTGATGCCGCAGCAACGCCTTCACCTCGACCGGCACCAACTCCAGCCGCCGGGTGCCCGCCACGTGATGCCACGTCCAGCCGTGTGGCGTCGCCACCGACGGAATCGTGTCCCACAGGTCGTGCCCCGACGCGGCGAGAGCGGCGTTCGCGGAGACGTAGTCCGTCAACCGCAACTCGTCGACGCCGAAACCCTCCGGGGGCTCGGCGATCTCCGCGGCACCGCGCGCGTAGAGCGAGAAGTCGGGATAGCCGCGCTCGTCGATCCGCACACCTCTGGGATGGCGCGCGGCCCGGACCGGATCCGGGAAATGCACGACTTGCCCGGCGTAGGCCGCGTTCGGCGGCGCGGCTCGCTGCCCGAGCCGACCTGTCGTCATGGCGGTTGCCCCCTGCGGCGTTCTCAGTAACTGGATGGAGCGCGGATGTCGACAGCCTATTCGGTTGTACGACACCGGTCACCGGGCCTCCGGTTCCGTGACCTGCCGTCACCTCGCAGTGACCGTAAGCCGAAGACCTGGCGTGTCGCGACGCCCCAGCTACCGCACCGGCCACGGCATTTGGCAGTCTGTCTCCGCACCCGGGGATGCATGGGAGGGAAAAATGATCATGAACGCGACGCATACGGGCACGTCCGGGGATCCCCGGGTCGGCTGGAGCAGCAACGAGGCACCCCACACCCCCACCCTGCTGCACCGCCGCGACGGCATACTCCCCACCGTCGCCGCCGCCCTCTCCGTCCGCGGCACGACCCTCACCGGAACCGCCGCCCGCGGCGACCAGGCACCCGCTCTTCACCCGCTGGTCCAGGACTTCCTCGACACCCTCACGAACGCACAACGCGACCGGTACACCGGCCGCTGCGCCGAGGCCATCCTGATCTCCCGGCTCATCGCCTCCACCGACGCCGAACGCAGCAAGCGCGCCGCCCGCAAGCCGATGACCAACGGCGAGGCCCGCAAGGCCCTCAAGGGGGCCAAGCTCACCGCACGCCGCATCCGCGAGGACGGCGACCCGCTGCACGGCAGCTTCGCCGCGCCCTGCCGCTCCTGCACGGCGCTCAGCGACCACTTCGGCGTACGCGTCGTCGACCCGGCAGCGCCGGACGCCTGAACTCCCCCTTTCCCGCCTACGTATGTGTGACGGCGTCCCGCGACGCTGATGTCCCAACCCTCGACGAACGAAGGGCAGATGCACTCCGACCGCTCCTCCTCCGATCTCTTCCCCTCTCCCGGGCCGGGGGGAGGACTCACATCACGCTTCTCCGAACCCGTGGACGCCGCGCTGCGCTCGGCGGGATGGCAGCCGGGACGCTGGGACATAAAGCAGGCCGAGTACTGGGCCGACGCGCTGCGCGGACACGCCTCGCCGGCCGGACACCGGCACTCCGTGTTTCCCGCGGCGGTCGAGGCATGGGCGGAGTTCGGGGGTCTGCACGTCGGCGCCACCGGGCCCGGGCGCCAACTCGCCCCCGCCACGGTGCATCTCGACCCCCTGCACGGGCTGCACATGGCCCGCACCCTCGGTGACCTCGGCCGCGCGCTCGACACGGAGGTCTGCCCCCTCGGCGAGGAGTCCGACTCCCACGCCCTGCTCGCCATCGACGCCGAGGGCCGGGTCTACACCCTCGACCACACCGGCGACTGGTACCTGGGCGCCCACATCGACGCCGCCCTCACCACCCTCCTCACCGGCACGACCCCATCCCGCCTCACCACCGTCTGACGACCCCAGCCCCGTTCTCGCCCCCTCCGCCCCAGACCCCGCTCCTCAAACGCCGGAGGGGCTGAATCTTTCCCCGGAACCGAAAGAAATTTCCCCGCGGCCGGGGCTGAAATTTCCCGCAGCCGAAATCGCGCGGTACCGACGGCGCCCCCACCACGACGCACCCGCAGTCGGCAGCGCACGGAAGGGGCCGTGCCGGTACATCACATGCCCGTCGCTTACGCCCGGATCGAGCAGCGGCTCCCTCAAAAGCCCACGTCTGATCCAACGGCGACGGGCGGATGTACCGGCACGGCCCCGACCCACAACGAACCCGCACCCGGAACGCGAGCGCGAGCGACCCCGCACCCGGAACGCGAGCGCAAGCGACCCCGCACTCGGGAACAGCCCGGACGGCTACGCCGGTATCACCGCCGACACCCGGAACCCACCCGCATCCGTCGGCCCCGACACGAACACGCCCCCCAACGCGGCCACCCGCTCCTTCATCCCCAGCAACCCGTTCCCCCCACTGGGCAACCGCACGGACGACCCCACCCCCACCTCCGGCGGACACTCGTTCTCCACCTGCATCGCGATCTCCGACACCCGGTGCGCCAGCCGGACGTACGTCTTCGCCCCCGCCGCGTGCTTGTGGACGTTCGTCAGCGCCTCCTGCACCACCCGGTAGGCGGTCTGCTCGATCTCCCGGGCGTACCCACGCATGTCCCCCTCGACCGACAGGTCCACGATCATCCCCGCGGCCGCCGACTGCCCGATCAGCTCGTCGATCTCGGCCAGACTCGGCCCCTCACCGGCCCCGGAATCGTCCGCCGCCCGCGAGGCCGCGGCGGCCGCGGCCACCCCCACCGCCGCCAGCGGCACCGACGGCACCCGCGCGTCCAGCCCGTCCCCCGTACGCAGCACGCCGAGCATCTCCCGCAGCTCCGTGAGCGCCTGCCGCCCCATGTCCCCCACCAGCGCGGCGTTCTTCACGGCCTTCTCGGGGTCCTTCCGGGCTATCGCCTGCAGGGCCGCCGCGTGCACGACCATCAGGGAGACCCGGTGCGCGACGACGTCGTGCATCTCGCGTGCGATCCGGGTGCGCTCCTCGTTCCGCGCCCACTCCGCCCGCTCCTCCGCCCGCTCCGCGAGCAGCTGCAGCTCCCGCTCCAGCGAGTCCGCCCGTTCCCGCAGGCTCTCCATCAGCCGGCGCCGGGCCCCCATGTACAGCCCGAGGAGCACGGGCGGCGCGGTCATCCCGATCGCGGTCGTGATGGAGGCGAACGGGACGAACCAGTCCCCCATGGCCACGTCCCCGCGCACCACACCCTGGTGCGTCCGGACGAACGTGACGATCAGCATGCCGGCGAAGGACATCCCCGCCAGCGCCGCGATGATGCGCCGTGGCAGCTCGGACGCGGCGAGCGTGTACAGCCCGATGAGCCCCATCAGGAAGCCCATCTGGGCGGGCGTGATCGCGATGGACACCAGGACGACCGCGATCGGCCACTTCCGCCGCACCAGCAGCACGGACCCGGCGATCGCCCCGAAGCCGACACCCACCGGAACGGGCAGTCCCGCGTCGTGCGCGAACCGGACCCCCTCGCCGCCGCACTCGACCGCGGACGCCAGAGCGAGCCCCGCGTCCAGTACCGCACTACGCCATCCGACCCACCACCACGGCCCGGTCCCGCCCGCGGTGTGCTCTTCCCCCGTCGTGGTCATGACTCCAGCCTACGGTCGCCCCCCGGCCCATTTCCGGTGAGTTTCTCCGACTGGCCTACACCACACCCCACCCTCGAACAGAAGCGAAACCTGCCGATATCCCTCGAACTGCTGAATCGATCACCGTTCGATCTTGGAAGCCCCATTTCCACACCGGCAGCCACCCCCGGAGCGCCGCCCGGAAGGCCGGCCCCGAGGCGCCGCACCCCGCACGGAAGCGCGGAGACGAACGCATGGAGACGAGCGGGAGACGAGCGGGAGAGCGCAAAGGAAGGAACGCAGACACGAGGACGCCATGAACGCCATGAACGCCGCGGAGGCCCGCCGGGACCACCCGGTCATCTGCCGCACCGGGAGCGCCGAGTTGTACCGTCGCACGGAGGGCACCCGGTACGGCATAGTGTTGGGTGCCGACTCGACGAGCCGACCAAATGTCCGGTTCGATCGGGTTCAATCCCCCGTGGTGTAATTGGCAGCACTGTGGCTTTTGGTGCCATCTGTCCGGGTTCGAGTCCTGGCGGGGGAGCCTCGCTCGCTTCGGGTCCTGAAAGTGCCATCAGGGCCCTCTCCCACATGCCTCCTGATTCGCCCCGGTATCCTGCGGATGTCCACACCCCAGCCATCCGAAGCCGAAGGGCAAACCCGTGAGCGCCAATCGCCCGGCAGCCGTCGTCGTTCTCGCAGCGGGTGAGGGCACCCGTATGAAATCGGCCACACCCAAGGTCCTGCACGACATCTGCGGACGTTCCCTCGTCGGTCATGTACTCGCCGCCGCACGCGAGTTGGACCCCGAGAACCTGGTCGTCGTCGTGGGGCACGCCCGCGAGAAGGTCGTCGCGCACCTCGCCGAGATCGACCCGGACGTCCGGACCGCGGTACAGGCCGAGCAGAACGGCACCGGGCACGCCGTACGGATGGGCCTCGAAGAGCTCGGCGACCGTGTGGACGGCACCGTCGTGGTGGTCTGCGGCGACACCCCCCTGCTCAGCGGCGAGACCCTGCGCGCGCTCGCCTCGACCCACGCCACCGACGGCAACGCCGTGACCGTGCTGACCGCCGAGGTCCCCGACGCCACCGGCTACGGCCGCATCGTGCGGGACGGCGCCAGCGGCGCGGTCACCGCGATCGTCGAGCACAAGGACGCGAGCGACTCGCAGCGCGCGATCCGTGAGATCAACTCGGGTGTCTTCGCCTTCGACGGGCAGCTCCTCGCGGACGCGCTCGGCAAGGTGCGGACGGACAACAGCCAGGGCGAGGAGTACCTGACGGACGTCCTCGGGATCCTGCGCGAGGCCGGGCACCGCGTCGGTGCGGCCGTCGCCGCCGACCACCGCGAGATCGCCGGCATCAACAACCGCGTGCAGCTCGCCGAGGCGCGCCGCATCCTGAACGACCGGCTGCTCACCGGGGCCATGCTGGCCGGCGTCAGCGTCATAGACCCCGCGACGACCTGGGTCGACGTGACGGTCACCTTCGAGCAGGACGCGATCGTGCACCCCGGGACGCAGCTCCAGGGCGCCACGCATGTCGCCGAGGGCGCCGAGGTGGGGCCCAACTGCCGACTGAAGGACACCCGGGTGGGCGCAGGCGCCCGCGTCGACAACACCGTGGCCGACAGCGCCGAGGTGGGTCCGCAGGCAAGCGTGGGACCGTACGCGTATCTCCGTCCGGGGACGCGGATCGGCCTGAAGGCCAAGGTCGGTACGTACGTCGAGACGAAGAACGCGTCGATCGGCGAGGGCACGAAGATCCCGCACCTGTCCTACGTGGGTGACGCGACGATCGGCGACTACTCGAACATCGGTGCCGCCAGTGTCTTCGTGAACTACGACGGACAGGACAAGCACCACACGACGATCGGCTCGCACTGCCGTACGGGTTCGGACAACATGTTTGTGGCTCCTGTCACGGTCGGGGACGGCGCGTACACCGCGGCGGGCTCGGTCATCACCAAGGACGTGCCGCCCGGCTCGCTGGCCGTGGCCCGTGGCCAGCAGCGGAATATCGAGGGCTGGGTGGCTCGCAAGCGTCCGGGAAGCGCGGCGGCGAAGGCCGCGGAGACCGCCTCCCGGGAGACGGGAAGCGAAGGCTGACCGGAAAGCGTTGCGTCTGGGACGGCGTACCGTGATAAGTGCACATCCGCACCCCAGCTGAGAAGCCCTCTCGCAACCCAGCTGAGAAGACCTCTCATGCAGAAGACCTCTGAGGAGACAGTGCTGTGACCGGGTTCAAGACGACCGGCGAGAAGAAGATGATGTTCTTCTCCGGCCGCGCCCACCCCGAGCTTGCCGAGGAGGTCGCCCACCAGCTGGGTGTCGGGGTTGTCCCGACGAAGGCCTTCGACTTCGCCAACGGTGAGATCTACATCCGCTACCAGGAGTCCGCGCGCGGCGCCGACTGCTTCCTGATGCAGAGCCACACGGCTCCCATCAACAAGTGGATCATGGAGCAGTTGATCATGATCGACGCTCTGAAGCGGGCCTCCGCTCGGAGCATCACGGTGATCGTGCCCTTCTACGGTTACGCCCGTCAGGACAAGAAGCACCGTGGACGTGAACCGATCTCGGCGCGTCTTGTCGCCGACCTGATGGCGACGGCCGGCGCGGACCGCATCCTCACGGTCGATCTGCACACGGACCAGATCCAGGGCTTCTTCGACGGCCCGGTGGACCACCTGTTCGCGCTGCCGATCCTCGCCGACTACGTGGGCGCCAAGGTCGACAGGTCCAAGCTCACCGTCGTCTCCCCGGACGCCGGCCGCGTAAGGGTCGCCGACCGCTGGTGCGACCGTCTGGACGCCCCGCTGGCCATCGTGCACAAGCGCCGCGACAAGGACGTCGCCAACCAGGTCACCGTCCACGAGGTGGTCGGTGACGTGAAGGGCCGCGTCTGTGTGCTCGTCGACGACATGATCGACACCGGTGGCACCATCTGCGCCGCCGCGGACGCGCTGTTCGCGCACGGAGCGGAGGACGTCATCGTGACGGCCACGCACGGCGTGCTCTCCGGTCCCGCGGCCGACCGTCTGAAGAACTCCAAGGTCAGCGAGTTCATCTTCACGGACACCCTGCCGACCCCGGGCGAGCTGGAGCTCGACAAGATCACGGTGCTGTCGATCGCGCCGACGATCGCGAACGCGGTGCGTGAGGTCTTCGAGGACGGCTCGGTGACGAGCCTGTTCGAGGAGCACTGACCCTCGGCTCCGCCGGTCGCCTAGATCGATTTCATGTACGGCCTCCCCGCCCCGTAAGCTGTCACAGTTGCTCGGCGAGGGAGGCCGTACCGCTTGCAGAAGCGGGTACGGCGGTCCGTTATCGACGCGCTCTTCGTAGCAGGCCGATGGTTTGGCCGGGTGACCTCTTTCCCCAGATCTACGAGGAGTGAACATGTCCGAGATCAAGCTCGCCGCCGAGACCCGCACCGAGTTCGGCAAGGGCGCCGCCCGCCGCATCCGCCGCGAGAGCAAGGTCCCCGCGGTCGTCTACGGCCACGGCACGGACCCGGTCCACATCACGCTGCCGGGCCACGAGCTGCTTCTCGCGCTGCGTACGCCGAACGTCCTGCTCTCCCTGGACCTGGGCGGCAAGACCGAGCTCGCGATCCCGAAGGCTGTCCAGCGCGACGCCATCAGGGGCCACCTCGAGCACGTCGACCTGCTCCTGGTGAAGCGCGGCGAGAAGGTCACCGTCGAGGTCTTCGTGCAGACCGAGGGCGAGCTGGCCCCGGGCAGCTTCCTCGTCGAGAACGTGCTGAACACCCTGACGGTCGAGGCCGAGGCCACCCACATCCCGGAGTCGGTCACCGTCTCCATCGCGGGCCTGGAGGCCGGCGCCTCCATCCACGCCAAGGACATCAAGCTCCCCAAGGGCACCACGCTGGCGATCGACGAGGACGCGGTCGTCATCCAGGTCCTGTCGGCGCAGGCCGAGGAGCCGGCCGCCGAGGGCGAGGGCGACGCGGCCGCCGAGGCCTGATCCCCCCGGAATCTTCATCTGTGTCAGCCGCCGCTCCTGTCAGGGGCGGCGGCTGCCGCGTATCAAGGACATATGGGAGACACGGACGTGACGACCGACGCCAATGCCCCCTGGCTGATCGTGGGCCTCGGCAACCCTGGCCCCGAGTACGCCATGAACCGGCACAACGTGGGCTTCATGGTGGCCGATCTGCTGGCGGGGCGGATCGGCGGGAAGTTCAAGCGGGCGGGCAAGGCGCAGGCGCAGGTGATCGAGGGACGGATCGGGCCGCCCGGACCGGCGAACCGCCGGGTGATCCTGGCCAAGCCGATGTCGTACATGAACCTGTCGGGTGGTCCGGTGACCGCGCTGCGGGACTTCTACAAGGTGCCGACGGCGAACATCGTGGCCGTCCATGACGAGCTCGACATCGACTACGGCGTGCTGCGGCTGAAGCTGGGCGGTGGCGACAACGGCCACAACGGGCTGAAGTCCATGACGAAGGCGATGGGCGCGGACTATCACCGGGTGCGGTTCGGCATCGGGCGCCCTCCGGGCCGTATGCAGGTCGCGGACTTCGTGCTGAAGGACTTCGCGTCGGCCGAGCGCAAGGAGCTGGACTACTTCGTGGACCGGGCGGCGGACGCGGTGGAGTGTCTGGTGATCGAGGGCCTGGAGCGGGCGCAGGGCACGTACAACTCCTGAGCGACGGGCAGACGGGCCGGCGGACGGGTCGACGCGCCGACAGACGCGCCGACAGACGGGCCGGGCGGGGCGGACCGAGAGGCCGGCGGACGGGTCGATGTACTCGTACAACTGCCGACTTGTCCCCCGGCGGAGTTGACCGAGCGCGCGGCCATGGCCAATGATCCCCGCCATGCGTGCCGTCACCTCCAGTCAGAGCGCGTACGCGGCGCTGCGGTTCGGGCAGCTCGCGGCGATGGGCGTGGTCACCGCGCTCATCCTGATCGCGGGCGTCTGGGCCTCCTGGGGCACCGCTCAGCACGTGATGCTGAGCAAGGGCCGGGAGCACGGCACGATCGCGGTGCGGGCGTGCTCGGGCGAGGTGTGCACGGGGCCGTACACGCCGGCGTCCCAGGGTTCGCGGGCGCGGGCCCACGTCGTCATCGAGCAGTCGGTGGCGGTGAAGAAGGGCCGGACGTACACGGTCACGGTGAAGCCCGGCAGTGACGAGGTCGTCCGCAGCGGTCCGGCCGGCCTGCTCTACTCCTGGGTCCCCCTTGCGGGCGCCCTGCTGCTCGCCTCGGTGGTGGTCGCGGGCGGTCTGCGGCTGAAGCGGACGGCCTGGCTGATGGCGGGCACGGGGATCGCGCAGCTGACGCTCACTTTCCTGGCCCTGTAGGCACCCCGCCCCCTGCCCTGTAAGCACCCGCGCGGACACAGGAAGGCGCCCTCCCCGCTCGTACGCGTACGAGCGGGGAGGGCGCCTTCTCGCCTGCTCAGCCGGTGTTGCGCAGTCCCGCCGCCACACCGTTGACCGTCAGGAGCAGCGCCCGCGAGAGCAGCGGGTCCGGGTCCTGGCCGGCCGCCGCCTCGTCGCGCTGGCGCTTGAGGAGGGCGACCTGGAGGTAGGAGATCGGGTCCAGGTAGGCGTCGCGGATGGCGAAGGTCTGCTGGAGCACCGGGTGCGTGTCGAGCAGCTCCTTGCCGCCGGTGATGCGCAGCACCTCGCTCACGGTCAGCTCGTGTTCGGCCTCGATGGTGGCGAACACGTGCTTGAGGTGGTCCGGGACGAGGGTGTCGACGTAGTGGCGGGCGATCCGCAGATCGGTCTTCGCGAGGGTCATCTCGACGTTGGAGATGAAGTTCTGGAAGAAGTGCCACTGGCCGTGCATCTCGTCGAGCACGGTGTCGCCTTCTTGCCGCATGCCCGCCTCGCGCAGCGCCTTCAGGCCGGAGCCGACGCCGAACCAGCCGGGCACGATCTGCCGGGACTGGGTCCAGCCGAAGACCCACGGGATGGCGCGCAGTCCGTCGAGCGAGACGCCCGAGCCGGGGCGGCGGGAGGGCCGCGAGCCCAGGTGCAGGTCGGCGAGCTGGTCGACCGGCGTGGAGGCGAGGAAGTACGTCGGCAGGTCGGGGTCCTCGACGAGTCGTCGGTAGGCGGAGTGGGCGGCGTCGGAGACGACGTCCATCGCCGCGTCCCAGCGGGCCAGCGCCTCGTCGGACTGCCGGGGTGAGGTGTGCAGGGCGGACGCCTGCAGGGTGGCGGCGACCGTCAGTTCGAGGTTCTCGCGGGCCAGCGAGGGGACCAGGTACTTGTCGGAGATGACCTCGCCCTGCTCGGTCACCTTGATCTCGCCCTCCAGGGTGCCCCAGGGCTGCGCGAGGATCGCGTCGTGCGAGGGGCCGCCGCCGCGGCCGACGGTGCCGCCGCGGCCGTGGAAGAGGCGCAGGCGTACGCCGTAGCGGTGGGCGACGTCGCGCAGGCGGCGCTGGGCGCGGTGGATCTCCCACTGCGAGGTGGTGATGCCGCCGAACTTGGAGGAGTCGGAGTAGCCGAGCATGACCTCCTGGACGTCCCCGCGCAGCGCCACGAGGCGGCGGTACGAGGGGTCGGAGAGCATGTCCTCCAGGATCGTGTCCGCGGCCTTGAGCTCGTCGGTGGTCTCCAGGAGCGGCACGATGCCGATCTTGGCCCAGCCGGCGTGCAGGTCGAGCAGTCCGGCCTCGCGGGCGAGGACGGCGGCGGCGAAGACGTCGTCGGCGCCCTGGCACATCGAGATGATGTACGACTCGATGACCTCGGGCCCGAAGATCTTCAGGGCCTTCTTGACGGTCTCGAAGACGCCGAGGGTCTTGGCCCCCGCTGCGTCGAGCGGCGCGGGGGTCGGGCCGAGCGGGCGCCGGGACCGCAGTTCCTTGGCGAGGAGCTTCGCGCGGTAGTCGCGCGGCATGTCCACGTAGCGCCACGACTCCTCGCCGAGGCGGTCGAAGAGCTGGCCGAGGGCGTGGTGGTGGGCGTCCGCGTGCTCGCGTACGTCCATGGTGGCGAGCTGGAGGCCGAACGCGGCGAGGGTGCGGATGGTGCGGTTCATCCGGCCGTCGGCGATCAGGCCGCCGCGGTGCTCGCGCAGCGAGGTCTGGATGAGGGTG
Organism: Streptomyces sp. NPDC002935; assembly: GCF_040611295.1. Taxonomy (NCBI): domain Bacteria; kingdom Bacillati; phylum Actinomycetota; class Actinomycetes; order Kitasatosporales; family Streptomycetaceae; genus Streptomyces; species Streptomyces sp. NPDC002935. The sequence goes on along the minus strand of NZ_JBEXNW010000009.1, from coordinate 217,719 downwards.
AGGTCGCGCAGCAGCTCGGCGGTGCCGAGGTAGTCGCGGCCGTCCTCGTGGGGCGTGCCCTTGGCCAGGCGCTGCTTGGTGTTCTCCAGCTTCTGCCGGATGCAGGTGGCCTTGAGGCGGTAGGGCTCCTCGGCGTTGAGGCGCTTGTAGCGGGGGCTGATCTCCGGCAGGCGCTCCAGGTCGGTCTGGAGGGATTCCAGCAGGATCTCCGTCGCGCCCGTGTAGCGGATGGAGTTCGACAGGAAGCCGCGGAGCTCGTCGATGAGTTCCAGGGCGTCGTTGATGCCGTGCTCGTGCTGGAGGATCAGGACGTCCCAGGTGACGTCGGGGGTGACGTTCGGGTTGCCGTCGCGGTCGCCGCCGATCCAGGTGCCGAAGGTGAGGGGCCGGGTCTCGTCCGGGAGGACGACGCCGACGCGCTCCAGTTCGGCTGTGAGGTCCTCCAGGACGTCGCCGACGGCGCCGGCGTGCAGTTCATCGAGGTAGTAGATGGCGTTGCGGGCCTCGTCGGCGGGCTCGGGGCGGACGACCCGGAGCTCGTCCGTCTGCCACACCAGGTCGATGTTCTCGGCGAGGCGGGTGTCGTAGCGGCGGCGGTCGGCCTCGATGACCGGGGTCTCCAGGAGCGCGGCGATGCGCCGCAGCTTGTTGAGGACCGAGCGCCGGGCCGCCTCCGTGGGGTGGGCGGTGAACACCGGGCGGACGTTGAGGTTCTTCACCGTCTGGCGCAGGTGCTCGGGGTCGGCGTCCTTGAGCCGGTCGGCCGTACGGGCGAGGAGGCCGCCCTCGGCGGCGCGCTTGGCGCGGAGCTCGCGGCCGCGGTGCACCTGCTCGGTGACGTTGGCGAGGTGGAAGTACGTCGAGAAGGCGCGGACCAGCTTGGCGGCGGTCTCCAGTTCGGTGCCGCGCAGCAGCTCGGCGGCGGCCTCGCCGTCCTCGCGGGTCAGGCGGCGGACCTTCTCGACCAGTTCCAGGAGCTCGGGGCCCTCCTGCCGTACGAGGGTCTCACCGAGCAGATCGCCCAGGCGGCGGATGTCGGCGCGCAGTTCGCTGCTGGTCGTCGTGGTCTGGTCGTCGGCACTGCTCACAGGTGCGGCTCCTTGCAGTGTTGAAGCTCGTCTGAAGAGTGGGGAATCTCGTCTGAAGCTCGTCTGGGAGGGAACCCGGGTGGCGACCGCGCGCGGCGGGTGCCGCTTAAGGAGGTGGCATCCGGGAAGAAATCAGAACGGACCGCGCTGTCCGACCGACTCCAAGGATAGGTGTCCCCACGGACGCGCAGGCTCACGGGCTCTTGCCGCCGGGCTACGCGCTGACATACTTACGACGCCGTAGGTTACGGACCCGTAGGGTTTCCCGTCGGACGACGGGAGGACCCTGGTTTCGCACCCGGACACCTTTCCCCGCCCTTCCTCACCTTCGAACCCCACAGGGGACGCCCATGACCACGAGTTCCGATGTGATCGACGACGCCCCGCAGGCGGATGACGACGACACCCGGCTCCCCGCCGCCACCCTCGGCGGCGAGAAGAAGGGGTCACTCGAACAGATCACGCTTCTTCTCTTCATCGCCGTTCCGTTCATCGCGGTGCTCGCGGCGGTGCCGCTGGCCTGGGGACGGGGGGTGAGCTGGCTGGATCTCGGCCTGCTGGTCTTCTTCTACTACCTGGGCTGCCACGGCGTCACGATCGGCTACCACCGCTACTTCACGCATGGCTCCTTCAAGGCGAAGCAACCCCTGCGGATCGCTGTCGCGATCGCGGGGTCCATGGCGGTCGAGGGTCCTCTCGTGCGCTGGGTCGCGGACCACCGCAAGCACCACAAGTTCTCCGACGCGGAGGGTGACCCGCATTCGCCGTGGCGTTACGGCGAGACGGTTCCGGCGCTGATGAAGGGCCTGTGGTGGGCGCACATCGGGTGGATGTTCGACGAGGAGCGGACGTCGCAGGAGAAGTACGCGCCGGATCTGGTCAAGGACCCGGTGATCCGGGCGATCTCGCGTCAGTTCCTTCTCTGGACCCTGCTCTCGCTGGGCCTGCCGCCGCTGATCGGCGGTCTGGTGACGATGTCCTGGTGGGGCGCGTTCACCGGATTCTTCTGGGGCTCCCTCGTGCGGGTGGCCCTGCTGCACCATGTGACCTGGTCGATCAACTCGATCTGCCACGCGGTCGGCAAGCGCCCCTTCAAGTCGCGTGACCGCTCGGGCAACGTGTGGTGGCTGGCCGTGCTCTCGTGCGGCGAGTCCTGGCACAACCTCCACCACGCCGACCCGACGTCCGCCCGGCACGGTGTGGACCGCGGCCAGATCGACTCCTCGGCCCGGATCATCCGCTGGTGCGAGCAGCTCGGCTGGGCGTACGACGTGCGCTGGCCGTCACGCTCTCGTATCGATTCCCGCCGGAACGCCGACGGGAACAGCTCCCGAGGCAAGACGGAAACCGCTGAAGCGGCATGATTGACGGCGTGGCGACCGACTCCAGCAGCACCTCGAGCAGCAATGAGAAGCCGCGGCGCGCGCGCCGCACCCGCATGACCGGCGCCGAGCGCCGTCAGCAGCTGCTGGAGATCGGCCGCACCCTGTTCGCGGCCAAGGGCTTCGAGGGCACGTCGGTGGAGGAGATCGCGGCGAAGGCCGGTGTCTCCAAGCCGGTGGTCTATGAGCACTTCGGCGGCAAGGAGGGGCTGTACGCGGTGGTGGTGGACCGTGAGATGCGCCGGCTGCTGGACATGGTGACCAGTTCGCTGACGGCGGGCCACCCGCGCGAGCTGTGCGAGCAGGCCGCGTTCGCCCTTCTCGACTACATCGAGGAGTACACGGACGGTTTCCGCATCCTGGTCCGGGATTCCCCGATCCCCCAGTCGACGGGGTCGTTCGCGTCGCTCATCTCGGACATCGCCACCCAGGTGGAGGACATCCTGGGCCGCGAGTTCAAGAGCCGTGGCTTCGATTCGAAGCTGGCTCCCCTGTACGCCCAGGCGCTGGTCGGCATGGTCGCGCTGACGGGCCAGTGGTGGCTGGACGTCCGCAAGCCGCGCAAGGCGGAGGTGGCCGCGCACCTGGTGAATCTGGCGTGGCACGGTCTGGACGGTCTGGAGCCGAAGCCGCGGTTGATAGGGCATCGCAAGGCCTAAGGGCTGTCCCGTGGCTCCCCGCCCCGGCTCAGCTCGGGGCGGGGAGCGGTTCCAGGAATTCGAGGCGGTTGCCGACGGGGTCCTCGGAGTAGAAGCGCCGGTGGCCGGGCAGGTCGTCGTCCCAGGTGACGGGTGCGCCCGCGGCCGTGATCCGGGCGGCGTACGCGTCGATGCCGGTGACGCGCAGTCCGGGGTGGGCTTTCTTCGCGGGCCGGAAGCCGGCCTCGATCCCGAGGTGCAGCTGGACGGATCCCGCCCGGAACCAGCAGCCGCCGCGGGCGGCGAGGACGGGCGGCTTGAGCGTCTCGGTCATGCCGAGGGCGTCGACGTAGTACACGCGCAGGCGGTTCTCGGAGCCCGGTGGGGCGGCGAGCTGGACGTGGTCGACGGCGGCGAGCATCAGGCCTCCTTCCGGGCCACGGCGAACAGCCGGCGGAAGGGCAGCACCGTGCCGTACGGCTTCGCCGGGTAGGCGTCGCGCAGCAGGTCCCGGTATTCGGTGACGAAGGCGTCCCGGGCCTCGGGATCGTCCGCGAGGGCCGTCAGTACGGGCCGCAGCCCGGTCCCCTTCACCCAGTCGAGCACCGCGTCCTGCCCGGCCAGCAGTTGCAGGTACGTGGTCTCCCAGACGTCGGCCCGGCAGCCGAGTTCCTCCAGCCGGTCCAGGTAGACGACCGGGTCGTGGACGGAGTCGGTGGGGCGCAGGGCGTCGCCGACGAGGCCCTTCCAGCGGGCGGAGGCGGCGAGTTCGCGCATCAGGACGTGCAGCGGGGCGTCGATGTTGTGGGGCATCTGGAAGGCGAGGGTGCCTCCGGGCGCGAGCGCGTCGAGCCAGCCGGGGATCGACTCCAGGTGTCCCGGCACCCACTGGAGCGCGGCGTTCGAGGCGATCAGGTCGTACGTCTCGGTGGGTGCCCAGTCGGTGAGGTCGGCGTGGGCGAAGTCGAGCCGTCCGCCGCCGGGGGTGGGACCGGCGTGCTCCTCGGTCCGGGCGAGCATCTCGGCGGAGTTGTCGTAGCCGGTGATGTGCGCGGTGGGCCAGCGGTCGGCGAGCCGGGTGGTGACGTTGCCGGGGCCGCAGCCGAGGTCGGCGATGCGGGCCGGTTCGCCGGGGAGTTCCGGGACCTGGGCGAGGAGGTCGGCGAAGGGGCGGGCCCGGTGCCGGGAGTGGCGCAGATACTGGCCCGGATCCCAGGTGGGGGTGGTGGCAGCCATGGGGTGGCCTCCTCGAAAGTCGCCGGAGAGGTCGCGGACCGCCAAAGAGGGCGGCGGTGCCGGACCGTTCTGGATCTCCAGCCTCACAGACAAAGTATCTCGACGTCAAGAGACTCCACATCAAGAGACTTCATGTCGACACAACCACTACACTGATCGTCATGGAGGACGAGGTCGATCGGCTGGTCGCTGCGTGGCGCCGGGAGCGCCCGGACCTCGACGTGGAACCGCTCGAGGTGCTCAGCCGGGTGAGCAGGCTGGCCCGGCACCTGGACCGTGCGCGCCGGCTGGCGTTCGCCGAGCACAGCCTGGAGCCCTGGGAGTTCGACGTCCTGACCGCGCTGCGGCGCGCGGGATCCCCGTATCAACTCTCCCCCGGACAGCTCCTCACCCAGACGCTCGTCACCTCGGGCACGATGACGAACCGCATCGACCGCCTGACGACCAAGGGCCTGGTGGAGCGCCTCCCGGACCCGAGCGACCGCAGGGGCGTGCTCGTCCGCCTCACGGCCGAGGGACGCGACCGCGCCGACCAGGCGCTGGCCGGCCTGCTCGACCAGGAGCGGGCGATCCTCGCGGAGCTGAGCAGGGCCCAGCGCGGTGAACTGGCGGGACTGCTACGCCAGTTGACCGCCCCGTTCGACAACATCCCCGGTTAGGTCGACGGGCCCGACCCCGGCGCGCCGGGCCAGGGCCACGGCCGCGAGGGTGGAGTGCACGCCGAGCTTTCCGAGAACGTTCTGCATATGCGTCCGGACGGTGTGCGGCGAGAGGAAGAGGCGCTCCGCGACCGCCTTGCGCCCCAGCCCCGCCACCATGCAGCGCAGCACCTCGCGCTCCCGGGGCGTCAGCGACTCGACGAGCCGCTCGCTCTCGGTCCGGTGCTTGCGCGCGGCGGTGAGCTCCCGCAGCACCCCCGTGAGCAGGGCGGGCGGCAGATGCGTCTCGTCACGCAGCACACCCCTTATGACGGTGAGCAGCCGCGACAGCGAACAGTCCTTGGCGACCCAGCCCGAGGCCCCGGCCTGGAGGGCGAGCGCGGCTCTGCGCGGGTCGTCCTTCTCGGCCAGCACGACGATCCGTACGCTCGGCTGCCCGGAGCGCACCCCGGCGACGAGCGAGATGCCGTCCACCAGGCCGTCCTCGTTGCTTTCCTGGACGGGCACCGCCGGACGCATACCGGGCAGATTGCCGCCCAGGTCCGCGTCGACGAGGAGCACGTCGAAGCGGCGGCCCTCCGCCGCCGCGCGCTCGAGGCAGCGCAGCGCGGCGGGACCGCTGCCCGCTGCGGACACGTCGACGTCGGGCTCGGCCGCGAGAGCGGCGGCGAGCGACTCGGCGAAGATGCGATGGTCGTCGACGACCAGTACTCGGATGCGAACCACAGAAACCCCCACTGTCGGGGGACGGTCCGTGCAGGTACGGCGCCCGAAGTGATCCCGAGCCCGCTTGCGACCCGGAAAACGGGGTGCCGCAGCCGCACGGCCGCCGCCGTGCTGGAAGTGCTACCCCCACTTCGGGCGTCGTACCCGACCGTCTCGCCCCCTGATCAGCACCGGCCCCCACCGGCACTGTTCATCAGGGTAAGGCCGGGGGCCAGGAGCGGAAGGTAATTTGCAGAACTGGTTGGCCAGCGCGTTTATGGTGAGCCGTATGTTTCGTATGGAGACAGGAGACGACAAAGACCGTCGGGATCTGCTCCGCAGACGGCTGCTGGACACGAACACGGCGGCGTCCCCGGTGCTGCGCGCTCTGCGCGGAACCCCAGGTGAACGTGAACTTCCGCTCCACGTCTGGGCCCTGGACGAGGCCGGTGCGCTGGCCGGCGGTCTGGTGGGTCACACATGGACGACCTGGCTCCACGTGACGTACCTGTGGGTCGACGACCGCACCCGGGGCACGGGCCTCGGCAGCCGCCTCCTGGCGGAGGCCGAGCGCGTCGCCCGCGAGGAACGGGCCTGCCACGCCGCCCGCCTGGAGACCTGGGACTTCCAGGCCCCGGACTTCTACCGGAAGCAGGGGTACGAGGTGGTGTGCGTGATCCCCGACTACCCGCCGGGGATCACGGAGTACACGCTGACGAAGCGATGGAAGGGGTTCAGCCCCTCCGGCGTTTGAGGAGCGGGGGGTTCGGGGGGCGGAGCCCCCTGAGCACGGGAAGGGAAGGGGCGGAGGGGCGAAAGAACCCGGGGGTCAGCCGATGCGCCGGGCCCCCGCCGAAGGAACCGCCGGGAACACCCGGGGTGCCGTGAAGCCCGCCGCGGCGAAGGCTTCCATGACGGCCTTGGTGACGGAGTCGACATCGGTCGACTCCACCAGCACGACGGCGGAGCCCCCGAAACCACCACCGGTCATACGCGCCCCCAGCGCACCCGCCGCGTTCGCCGAGGAGACCGCGAGGTCCAGCTCGGCGCAGGAGATCCGCAGATCGTCGCGCAGCGAGGCGTGACCGTCCGTCAGGACCGGTCCGATCGCCCGGACATCGCCCGCGTCCAGCAGGGCGATGACCCGGTCCACCCGGTGGTCGTCGGAGACGACGTGGCGGACGTAGCGGCGCACGCGCTCGTCGGAGAGCCGGGCGAGGGCCGCGTCGAGGTCCTCGTACGCGACATCACGCAGGTGGGACACGCCCAGGCGCCGCGCCCCCTCCTCACAGCCCGCGCGCCGCTCGGCGTACGCCCCGTCCCCGAGCGCGTGCTTCACCCGGGTGTCGACGACGAGGAGTTCGAGGCCCTGGGAGGCGAGGTCGAAGGGGACCTGGCGGATGGACAGGTCGCGGCAGTCGAGATGCAGGGCGTGGCCCTCGGTGCAGCACGCCGACGCCGTCTGGTCCATGACCCCGCACGGCACACCGACGAAGTCGTTCTCGGCGCGCTGTGCGAGCAGGGCCAGCTCGGGCCGGGTGAGCCCGAGCTCGTAAAGGTCGTCGAGGGCGAGGGCCGTGACGACTTCGAGGGCCGCCGAGGAGGACAGCCCGGCGCCGGTGGGGACCGTGGAGGCCAGATGGATGTCCGCGCCGCCGACGGCGTGGCCGGCCTCGCGCAGCGCCCACACCACACCCGCCGGGTACGCGGCCCAGCCGGTGTCCGACCGGGGCACCAGCTCGTCGACGCGCAGCTCGACGACCGGTCCGTCGATGTCCGCCGAGTGCAGCCGCAGCACGCCGTCGGACCGGCGGGACACCGCCGCGACCGCCGTGTGCGGCAGCGCGAGCGGCATCACGAACCCCTCGTTGAAGTCCGTGTACTCGCCGATCAGGTTGACCCGGCCCGGTGCCGCCCAGACGCCCTCGGGCGCGGCCCCGTACAGCTCCTCGAAGCCCTCACGTACCCCCACCTGCTCCACTTGTTACCCCTTCGCTACGTTCTGTGCGAACTCCCACGCGTCCGCGACGATCCCCGCGAGATCCGCGCGGGACGGGTTCCAGCCGAGCCGTTCCCGGGCGGTCTCGGCCGAGGCGACCAGCACCGCCGGGTCCCCGCCGCGGCGCGGCGCCACGACCTCGGGGATCGGGTGCCCGGTCACCTGGCGCACCGTCTCGATGACCTCGCGGACGGAGAAGCCGTTGCCGTTGCCGAGGTTGCAGATCAGGTGCTCGCCGGGGGACGCGGCGGCGACCGCCAGCAGGTGCGCCTCGGCGAGGTCCGCGACATGGATGTAGTCGCGGATGCAGGTGCCGTCCGGCGTCGGGTAGTCGTCGCCGTAGACGGAGATGGCGTCGCGGCGGCCCTGCGCGACCTGGAGGACCAGCGGGATGAGGTGCGACTCGGGGTCGTGCCGCTCGCCGCTGTCGCCGTACGCGCCCGCCACGTTGAAGTACCGCAGGGAGACGGCGCCGAGTCCGTGGGCGGCCGCCTCGCCGGTGATCATGTGGTCGACGGCGAGCTTGGAGGCGCCGTAGGGGTTGGTGGGGCGGGTCGGCGCGGACTCGACGATCGGGGTGGTCTCCGGCTCGCCGTAGGTCGCGGCGGTGGAGGAGAAGACGAGCTTGCGCACGCCGGCCTCGCGCATCGCGGCCAGCAGCGCCATGGTGCCGCCGACGTTGTTGTCCCAGTACTTCTCGGGCTTGACCACGGACTCGCCGACCTGCGAGAACGCGGCGAAGTGCAGGACGGCGTCGTACGAGGAGTCCAGCCACTTGCCGGCGTCGCGGATGTCGCCCTCGACGAAGGCGGCACCGGCGGGGAGGCCCTCGCGGAATCCCGTCGAGAGGTTGTCGAGGACGGTCACCTCGTGGCCCGCCTCGAGCAGGTGGCGCGCGACCACGCTGCCCACATAGCCGGCTCCACCGGTGACCAAGTACTTCCCACTCATGAACTCGCTACCTCTCGCAGTCGCTGAGCCGCGGTCTCCGGCGGCACGTCGTTGATGAACACGTTCATGCCGGACTCGGAACCCGCGAGGAACTTCAGCTTGCCGGAAGTGCGGCGAATGGTGAAAAGCTCGAGGTGGAGCGCGAAGTCGTCCCGGTTGACGCCTTCGAACTCCTCCAGCGGGCCGAAGGGTGCCTGGTGCCACGCCGCGATGTACGGAGTCGGCGGTTCACCCGTCCCTTCCTTCCCACCGTCCGGTCCGTCGAAGATCCGGTCGAAGCGCCTCAAGAGTTCCAGATAGACCTGGGGGAACTCTGTGCGCGCCTCCTCGTCGAGACCGAGCAGGTCCGGCACACGGCGGCGCGGGTAGAGGTGGACCTCGTACGGCCAGTGGGCGGCGTACGGGACGAAGGCGACCCAGTGGTCACTCGACAGGACGACCCGTGAGCCGTCCGCCAGCTCCCGCGCGACGACCTCGTCGAACAGATTCTCGCCGCCGGTCGCCTCCTTGTGCGCGGCCAGCGAGCGCAGCATCAGCGCGGTGCGCGGGGTGGTGAAGGGATAGCCGTAGATCTGCCCGTGCGGGTGACCGAGTGTCACACCGATCTCGGCGCCACGGTTCTCGAAGCAGAAGACCTGTTCGACGGAGGGCAGATGGGACAGTTCGGCGGTGCGGTCCGTCCACGCCTCCAGGACGAGCCCGGCCTGCGCCTCCGTCAGATCCGCGAAGGACGCGTCGTGGTCGGAGGTGAAACAGACGACCTCGCAGCGGCCGGAGTCGCCGGCCAGCGAGGGGAAACGATTCTCGAACACCACGACGTCGTACGAGGAGTCGGGGATCTCGCTCAGCCGGTCACCGGAGGACGGGCACAGCGGGCACTCGTTCGCCGGCGGGTGATAGATGCGCCCCTGCCGGTGCGAGGCGATCGCCACCGAGTCGCCGAGCAGCGGGTCGCGGCGCACCTCCGAGGTGGTGACGGTCGGGTCGAGCGGGCGCCGGTCCACCGCGTCGCGCACCTTGTCGTCGCCCGCGTCGTAGTAGATGAGCTCACGACCGTCGGCCAGCCGGGTCGAGGTCTTCTTCACAGTCGGACTCCCCATCCACACCCGCTCAAACCTTCAAACATAACCGAACACAACAAACCACAAGCCACCACCGCAGTCAACATCACAATCAAACAAAGGACACCATCAAAAGTGTTCATTTCTTGGATGCGGAGGCGTAGGTTCCGGTCCGTTCCGTTCACGCGACGAAGCGAGTTCTGATGCAGTCCCCCACACATCTGCCGCAACCGGGCACCCTGCTCGCCGCCGAGCTGCGTCTCCCCACGAACGCACTCGACTACACGATCCTCGGGATCTACTTCGTGGTCGTCCTGGGCATCGGCTTCGCGGCCCGCCGCTCGGTGAAGACGAGCCTCGACTTCTTCCTGTCGGGGCGCTCACTGCCTGCCTGGATCACCGGCCTGGCCTTCGTCTCGGCCAACCTGGGCGCCACCGAGATCCTCGGCATGGCCGCCAACAGCGCCCAGTACGGCGTCTACACCGTGCACTGGTACTGGATCGGCGCCATCCCGGCGATGGTCTTCCTGGGCCTGGTGATGATGCCGTTCTACTACGGCTCCAAGGTCCGCTCGGTGCCGGAGTTCCTGCTCCTGCGCTTCGACAAATGGGCGCACCTGCTGAGTTCGATCCTGTTCGCCTTCGCCGCCGTCCTCATCGCCGGCGTCAACCTCTACTCGCTCGCGATCGTCGTCGAGGCACTGCTCGGCTGGCCGCAATGGGTCGCGATCGTGGTCGCCGGCTTCTTCGTCCTCGCCTACATCACCCTCGGCGGTCTCTCCTCCGCGATCTACAACGAGGTACTCCAGTTCTTCGTGATCCTCGCGGCGCTGATCCCGATCGCCGCGCTCGGCCTGAACCGGGTGGGCGGCTGGGACGGTCTGACGGACTCCCTCGACAAGACCCACGGCGCCGACTTCACGACCGCCTGGGGCGGCACGGGGATCGGCAGCGACAACCCGCTCGGCGCCAACTGGCTCACCATCGTGCTCGGTCTCGGCTTCGTGCTGTCCTTCGGCTACTGGACGACGAACTTCGCCGAGGTGCAGCGTGCGCTGTCGGCCAAGAACCTCTCCGCGGCCCAGCGCACCCCGCTCATCGCGGCCTACCCGAAGATCTTCATCGTCTTCCTGGTGATGATCCCGGGTCTGGTGGCGGCCGTCCTGGTCCCGAAGATCGGAACGAGCGGCTCGGATCTCCAGTACAACGACGCGATCCCGTATCTGATGCAGGAGTTGCTGCCGAACGGTGTCCTCGGCATCGCGGTGACCGGTCTGCTGGCCGCCTTCATGGCGGGCATGGCCGCCAACGTCTCGTCCTTCAACACGGTGTTCACCACGGACATCTGGGCGAAGTACGTGGTCACGGACCGGGAGGACTCCTACTACGTCCGCTTCGGCCGTCTCATCACGGTGATCGGCGTCCTGGCGTCGATCGGCACGGCCTTCCTGGCCTCGTCCTTCTCCAACATCATGAGCTACCTCCAGACGCTCTTCTCCTTCTTCAACGTGCCGATGTTCGTGGTCTTCATCGTCGGCATGTTCTGGAAGCGGGCGTCGGTGAAGTCGGGCTTCTGGGGCCTGCTGGCCGGCACGACGGCCGCGATGGTGAACTACTTCGTCCTCTACAAGCAGGAAATCATCGGCTTCCCGTCGGACCAGGGCGCCAACTTCGTCTCGGCGATCGCCGGCTTCGCGGCCGGGGCGGTGGTGATGGTGGGGGTCTCCCTCTTCACCGCCCCGAAACCCGCGGAGGACCTGCAGGGCCTGGTCTACGGCACCCGGTCCCCCGGCGTGGCCGAGCCACCCGCCGCCGGCGACGACGCCTGGTACCGCAAGCCCGCTCTGCTGGGCTGGGGCGCGCTGATCCTGGCCGCCGCCTGCTACATCCCGTTCTCGTTCTGACGAGTTCCGACGGGTCCTGAAGAGGGAGAATCGAGAAACCATGTCCGACTATTCGGAGCGCGACCTCCAGCGCGAGGTCTCGGAACTCGAGAAGAAGTCCGCGACCGCCGCCAGTCTGTTCGACATCCGCCGCATCATCGGCGGCCTGTTCGTGATCTACGGCGTCATCGTCACCATCGCCGGCATCACGGCGTCCGACGCCGACCTCGACAAGGCCGACGGCGTCAACATCAACCTCTGGACCGGCCTCGGCATGCTCGCCCTCGGCCTGTTCTTCCTGGCCTGGCTGTGGCTGCGCCCACTGGCACCACCGGTGCCGCCGACGCCGACGCCGACGCCCGATGACGAGGGGCCGGTGGAGTAACGCCCTTGCAAGGGGCCGAGGTCAACTGCGGGGACTCCGGCCCTTACACCTCTCCTTAAAGCCCCAGCACCTCGCCGTACTTGATGGCCCCGTAAGGCAGCGCGAAGCCGAACGGGGTCAGCGACTTGCCCTGCGGGTACGTCTCCTCGGTGCTGCTCGGCGCGAACCAGACGCCACCCGACCTGGGCTCACCGGCGTTCTCCCCGGGCGCGCTCACCGCGGTGTCCCACAGTCCGTCGCGGTTGTAGTCGCCGACGGCCACCTGGGCGCCGAAGCGGTCGCCGGCCTCGGCCGTGCCGGGCATGTTCGTGGTGCTCTGGCTGCGGGCCAGACCGCCGTAGAGGCCGTGCTCCGTGCCGTTCATGGTGACGTACCCGCCCGCGTCCTTGACGGTGCCCACGTCCTCGCCGGGCACGCCGACCACCAGTTCCGGACGGCTGTCGCCGTTCAGGTCGCCCGCGGCCAGCGCGGCGCCGAAGTCGTCGCCCTCCTCGGCGGTGCCGCCGACCTCCGGGTTCGACTGGGTGATGCACTCGCTCTCGGTGCCGAAGTTCGCGGTCTTCGAGCCCTTGAGCAGGAGCACCGCACCGCCGAGCCGGTCCTCGCAATGCGTGGTCTCCGACTCGGGGTTGGGCTGTACGAGGCCGACCGCGAGGTCGTCCGTGCCGTCCCGGTCGAAGTCGGCGGCGGCGAGCGAGCTGCCCCGGTCGGCGTCGGCGTACCACTGGGCCGGCTTGGCCTGGTCGTCCCAGCGCGTGATGAAGGTGCTGGAGTCCTCCGTGCCCTGCCAGGTGGTGGCGAGGTCGTCCCGGCCGTCGCCGTCGAAGTCGCCGGTGACCAGGTCGCGGGTGGCGCCGCCCATGCTGTAGCGGCGCAGGGTGGTGGTGGTCACCGGGTCGGCGGTGAGCGGGCCCGGGCGGAACCGGAGCGCGCCGTGCTCCTCGCCGTTCTCGCCGTACGCGAGGTCGGTGTCGCCGTCGCCGTCGTAGTCGCCCGTGGCGATGGTGCGGCCGATGCTGCTGTACTCGGACGTGCCCCTGGCCACGGTGACGCCCTTGGCGTTCCACTGCGAGCCGTCCAGGACGGTGATGGTGCCCTCGTCCTTGAGCTGATCGGAGGTGAGCGACTCGCCGCTCGCGCCGACGACAAGCTCGAAGACGCCGTCGCCGTTCACATCGACGGGCGCCACGGAGGACCCGAAGCGGTCGCCCGCCTCGGGCGTGCCGGGTATGCCGGCCTCGGCCTGGCTGATGACACCGGTGGACTGGTACGGGCTCTGCGGGCCGCCATAGATCACGCTGACGTAGCCGGCCTTGACCTTGCCGTCCACCGTGGCGTTGGGCATGCCGACCGCGATGTCCGCGTATCCGTCGCCGTTGAAGTCGAACCGCGGAGTCGTTGCAGCCGCGGCGCTCCCGGCGAGTGGCAGGGTCAGACCGACGGCGGCGAGGGCCGCTGCGGCGGCGGTGGCAGCCAGGGTGCGTGCACGCACGGTGTAACTCCCGTAGTCGAAGGGGGCAATGAGAGCGAAGGGTTCTCGGAGATGTGACTCACGAGGTGTACGAAGGGTTGCGTGAAGGTGACGGCACGACTGAGACCGCGTCCTATGTGGTGAGGCGGTCTTAGGCGGCAGCGAGGTCACACCACACGTACTTGCCGATGTCGCCGCCCTGCCGCAGTGGATACCAGCCCCAGTCGTCGGCGCAGGCCCGGACGAGGACGAGGCCCCGGCCCGCCTCCGCGTCGGAGGCCGCCACCAGGTCGTGCGGCGGCGGCACCGGGCTCGCGTCCCACGCGCCGATGCGCAGCACCCCGTCCCGCCAACACAGCCGCAGGGCCGCCGGCCCCTTCGTATGCCGTACGGCGTTGGAGACCAGCTCCGCCGCCAGCAACTCGGCGACATCCGCGAGGCGGATCAGGCCGTGCAGGGTCAGGATCAGACGGACGGTGCGGCGGCAGACCGTGACCGCGCGGACGTCCTGCGGGATGTGCAGCGCGTAAGTCCAGGGTTCGATTTCAGGCATGGGAGAACTCCGGTTCAGGTGTGGGGAGTCGAGAGTTCGCCGTGGGCGCGGGCGGTGGCAGTGTCACAGCCGCCGTGGCAAGACGGAGTGGTGCGCTTCCGGGGTCCCGGGGTGCCGCAGCGTGTGCGTCGCGTCACCGACGGTATGGGTAAAATTTGGGCCCGCGCAAGCCGCTGCCGTAATCTTCCCCTCGAAGGAGTCACTGCCCCACGCCAGTTGGGGCGAGGGAGGAAGCCATGCCGCGCAGACGGCAGCCGACCGCACGCCAGGAGCGCCTGGGCATCGAACTGCGGAAACTGCGTGAGGCCGCAGGACTCAAGGCCCGCGAGGCTGCCGCTTTGGTCGGGTCCGACTCCGCCCAGATGAGTCAGATGGAGTCCGGCATCGCGGGGGTGAGCGAAGAACGGGTACGCATTCTTGCCGCTCACTACTCCTGCGCGGACGAGGAGTTGGTCGACGCGCTGGTAGCGATGGCGACCGATCGGACACGCGGCTGGTGGGAGGAGTACCGGGGCCTGCTACCCACGCCGTTCCTGGACCTCGCCGAGCTGGAGCACCATTCCACCTACCGGCTCGATGTGGAGTTCCTGCACGTCCCCGGCCTCTTCCAGACGGAGGACTACGCACGCGCCGTCTTCTCGTACCGAGTCCCCGAACTCCCCAACAGTGAGCTTGAGTTGCGCGTCCGCCACCGAATGGAACGCAAGGCAGTCATCACGGACCCCGCTCCCACGCCGTACGCCGTGGTGATCCATGAGGCGGCGCTGCGCATCAGAGTCGGCGATCGGGCAGCGGCTCGGACTCAGCTCGCGCGCATTCTGGAACTCTCCGAAGCGGACCACATCACCGTGCGCGTCATCCCCTTCGAACTCGACAACTTCGCCGGAGCCACGAACGCGATGATGTACGTGGGCGGTGCCGTACCCAAGCTGGACACAGCGGTACGCGACGCACCCCACGGAGCGGGCTTCATCGACTCCGAGGCCCAACTCGGCACCTTTCGAACGCTCTTCCGTATGGTGGAGGCCGTATCGCTCGAACCCACACGTTCGCGCGGCTTCATCCACCAGCTGGCGAAGGAACTGTGAGGCCTGCCGTGACCACCCCCGACAAATGGCAGAAGTCGTCCTTCTCTGGGAGCGGCGACGGCAACAACTGCGTCGAACTCGCCGCCACCCCCGGCACGATCCACCTCCGTGAGAGCGACGCCCCCACCACGCAGCTCAGCACCGCCCCCGGCCCCCTCGCCCACTTCCTGCACCACATAAAAATCGGGCTTTACGAGGGAACCCCTGTGTGATCAGCTTCGCCCTGTCATGAACAGGCGGCCTCTGGGGAGGGGCCGTGGGGGCAGGGGAGAGTGGACGATGAGCACCGCCGCAGCGGAAACGGTTCAGGCGTGCCCGGAATGCGGGACCGAGATCCGTATGAACGGCCGGTTCACCGTGTGGTGTGCCGGCTGCGACTGGAACGTCGATCCGGAACAGTCGCGGGAGAAGCTGAGCCGCCTGGCCAGGGCCCAGCGCGCACTGGCCAGGCGGCACGGCGAGAAGCTGCTGGCCGAACTGACCGCGGGCGGGACCCTGCGCGCCCGGCGGGATGTCTCCTCGGTCCTCGCTTACGCGGTGGCCCTCGCCGTGCACGGCGTGACCGTGGCACTGGCCGCGGGCGGGATCTGGTTCACCGTCGGGGGATGGGGCAGCTGGGCAATGGTGCCGGGCGTGTTCCTCCTCGCCCTGGGGTGGTCGCTCCGGCCCCGGCTGCCCCGGCTGCCGGAGGACGTGCCCGTCCTGACGCGCGCCGACGCACCCGAACTCTTCGCGCTCGTCGACGAGGTCGCCCACGTGGCCGGCACCCGCGGCGTCGACGCGATCGCGGTCGACGGACACCTCAACGCGAGCGTGAGGAGTTACGGCGTACGCGGGCGCCGACTGCTCACGCTGGGGCTGCCCCTGTGGGAGACGCTCACGCCGCAGCAGCGGATCGCCCTGCTGGGCCATGAGCTGGGCCACTACAGCAACGGGGACACCCGCCACGGGCGGGTCGTCTCGGCCGCGCTGCGTTCGCTGACCACCTGGCACTACTACTTCCTGCCCATCGCCGATCCCGAACCACTCGAAGCGGTCGTCAACCTGCTCTACATCGTGCCCCGTTGGCTTGTCGTCGGCGTACTGATGCTCCTCGACCGGCTGACCCTGCGCGCCGCCCAGCGTGCCGAGTACCTGGCCGACCGCGTGGCCGCCCGAGTCGGGTCCACGCAGGCGGCGGTGGAGCTCATGGACCGGCTGCTGGTCGCGGACTCGGCCGCCGTCGTGCTGCACCGCGAGGTCAACACGGCCGCACTCACCGGACCGCGCGGCGCCCGGAACGACACCCGGACGGACGGTCTGTGGGAGCGGCTCGCCGCGGACATGGCGTCGGTTCCCGAGCACGAACTCGAGCGTCAGCGCCGGGCCGGCGCCCTGCGGGGCCACAGCGTCGACGCGACCCATCCGCCGACCCATCTGCGCCACGCCTGCCTGCTGATCGGAGCGCCCACGCCCCCGGCGGTCGTGGCCGACGAGGCCCGGGAGGGCAGGATCGCCGAGGAGCTCGCCGACGCGCGAGCGAAGGTCGCCCGGCGGATCATCCGGGACGGCTTCGAGGGCTGACGGCCACCGGGTCGGTGCCGGCACCGAACCGAAGGGCTCGCCTCACTGTCGCGAAACGGCTGGCGAGGGGGAAGGCTGGCCCGTATGACCGACAAACTCACCGTCAGTGTCCTCGGCACCGGAATCATGGGTGCCGCGATGGCCCGTAACCTCGCCCGCGCCGGACTCGGCGTCCGCGCCTGGAACCGCAGTCGTGCCAAGGCCGAGCCGCTGGCCGCCGACGGCGCGCACATCGCGGACAGCCCGGAGGAGGCCGTGCGGGGCGCCGATGTCGTCCTGACCATGCTGTACGACGGCCCCGCCGTCCTCGACGTCATGCGCCGGGCGGCACCCGGGGTGCGCGCCGGGGCCGTCTGGGCGCAGTGCACGACCGCCGGGACCGAGGCACTGGCCGAGCTCGGCGAGTTCGCCCGCGCGCACGGGCTCGTCTTCTTCGACGCGCCCGTCCTCGGGACGCGCGCGCCCGCCGAGGCGGGGCAGTTGACGGTGCTCGCCGCCGGCCCGAGCGCGGCCCGGGACACCGTGACGCCCGTCTTCGACGCCATCGGCGCCCGTACCGTGTGGACCGGCGAGGACGGCTCGGCGGGCAGCGCCACCCGGCTCAAGCTCGTCGCCAACAGCTGGGTCCTCGCCGCCACCGCCGCGGTCGGCGAGGTCCTCGCCCTGGCGAAGGGCCTGGGCGTGGACCCGCAGAACTTCTTCGACCTCATCGCCGGCGGCCCGCTCGACATGGGCTATCTGCACGCGAAGGCCGCCCTCGTCCTGGAGGACCGGCTGTCCCCGGCCAGCTTCGCGGTCACCACCGCCGAGAAGGACGCCCGTCTGATCGTGCGGGCCGGGCAGCGGCACGGGGTCCGTCTCGATGTCGCCGAAGCCACCGCCGACCGCCTCGGCCGCGCCGCCGCCCTGGGCCACGGGGACGAGGACATGGCCGCCGCGTACTTCGCGAGCTTCGAGGAGGGCAAGCCCCCCTCCTCGTAGAAGCCCCCTCCTCGTAGACCCTGTGGATCTCGTGCAACCCCGTACGCCTCAGGGGGAGTCGACCGCGCCCCCCTGGGGTGTCGGTGTCGGGAGCGGGGCCGCCCGGTCCAGGAGTCCCGTGCGGGCCGCGAGTGCCGCCGCCTCCAGACGGGAGCCCACGCCCAGTTTCATCAGGACCCGCTGGACATGGGTGCGGGCGGTCGACGGGGCGATGCCCATGCCGGCCGCGATGAGCCGGGTGTCCTCCCCGTCGGCGACCCGTACCAGGACCTCCACCTCGCGGGGTGTGAGCATCTGGAGCAGCCGCTGGCCCTCGTCGTCGGGCTGGGCGGCAGGGTTGAGCAGTTCGCTGAAAGCGCCCTGGAGCAGTTGCGGGGCCACGGCAGCCTCGCCCGCCCGCGCCTTCATGATCGCCCGCTCGACGCCCTCGATGCGTTCGTCATGGCGTACATAGCCGGAGGCTCCGGCGGCGAACGCGGCGGCGATGCCGCGCGGGTTCGGCACCGGGCCGAGCACCAGGACCGCCACCTGGGGGCGCTCCCGTTTGATCCGCACGACCGGGTCGAATATTCCGGGCTCGGCGGGTGTCGCCGTGCCGATCAGGCACACCTCGGGTGCCCGTGTGATCACCAGCTCCGCCGCCCCCGCGGCGGGTGCCGCCGCGGCGAGCACCCGGTGCCCGCGCAGCTTCAGTGCCGAGGCCAACGCCTCGGCGAGCAGTCGGTGGTCGTCGACCACCATGAGCCGCACTCCCATCAGGCAACCCCCCAGTCCCCCCAAGCATCCCCACTGGTTCCCCGTGGATTAGGAGCCCCCCGGCTCTCCATCCCCCGGAAGCTACACGCTTGTTCGACGTTGCGCTTCCCCTACTGGAGAGAAGTGCCCCGGAATATCGAAATCCCTCCCAATAGGGAGTGATGAGGGGTACGCGTGCGGCCCCGCCCCTGAGCAGGGGCGGGGCCGCACGCGATGTCCCGGACCGAACGAATTCATTCGGAGAACGATCACCGCGTTCTTTCGAAGATGATCGCCTTCTTCACTCCAAAGGGGACCGCTCCTCAAGCCGTCATCGCTCCGGACGCGATCATCCCCGAACGTGATCGTCCGAGGGTGATCGGTTACTTCGTTCCGAAGGCGATCGCCAGGTACTCCTTGTCGCCCGCGGAGGACGGCTTGTCCGCGTAGATCTGGGACATGTACAGATGACCGTCGCGGTAGAGGATCTCGGCGTACTCCGGGAGCATGCCGGCCTCGGCGTCGCGCGTCGCCTCGGTCGCCGGGTTCTCCAGGAGCTTGGTCTCCTTGAAGGAGGTCCCGTCGATCGAGACGATCTGACCGCCCTTGTCGTACGGCGGCCGCTTGTACGCGAGGAGGCTGGTGCCGTCCATCCGCAGCGGGGTGATCGTGTAGCCGTCGCCCGCGTCCGCGCGCTGGCCGGTCTGCTTTCCGGTGGCCAGGTCGAAGGCGACGATCTCGTTGGTCCGGCTGTAGTCGCCGGTGCCGTCGTGCTCCTCCGTCGGGATGTACAGCTTGTCGTTGCCGACGGCGAGCGAGGAGCAGTACTCGATCCTCGTGATGCCGTCGCAGCGGGCCGCGTACGTCTCACCGGGCGCCGAGATCTTCGACCGCAGCTTGCCGGTCTTGTTGTCGATCGAGAAGAAGTCCGAGATGCCGCTGCCGTCACCGGCGGAGTCGCCGACGTCGGCGGCCACCACCAGCGGGTCGGTGGAGACGACGCTGGCGTACTCGATGCCGGGCGACATCTTGTACTCGGAGATCACCTTCCCGGTCTTCGGGTCGATGGTCTGGATGTGCAGCTGGCGCGTGCTGCCGTACTCGCCGCACTTGCGGACCGCGACCAGCTTGTCGCCGCCGCCGTAGCCGGAGTCGTAGCAGCTGTCGCCCGACTTCGGGGCCCACAGCGGATTGCCGGTGGAGATGTCGAACGCGCCGCCACCACTGGTGCTGCCCGAGGCGACCGTGTTCCCGCTGACCGTGACGTTATCGAGGTTGATCGGCTCGTCACCGGACTTGATCGTCCGGGTCCACAGCTTCTTGCCGGCGTCGAGGTCGATGGCGGCGAGCTGGCTGCACCCGTGCGACGGATTCGCCTTGGTGGGCATGGCCGGCTCGTAGATGATCGCCGTGCGGTCGGCGTCCGTGGTGTGCCGGCTGGCCTGGCACACCGGGCCGGGGAGCTTGATCGTCCAGGTCTTGGCACCCGAGTCCGGGTCGTAGCCGTTGATCTCGGCGACGCCGCTCTTGGCGTACACCTTGTCGGTCAGCCAGGAGCCGGCCGTGGTCACGCTCGTGTCGTCCTTGGGCACGGCCGGCGCGGGGATCTGGAACAGCAGCGAGGAACTGGTGTTGGCCGGCGCCTTCTCCTTGCCGCCAGAACCGGTGTCGTCACCGCCCTTGCTGTCGCCGCCCTTGCCGCCGGTGCCGCCGCTCGATCCCCCGGCGTTGTTCTTGTCGTCCTTGCCGGTGAGGTTCGCGTACATGACACCGCCGCCGACGATCAGTCCGACGACCACCACGGCCGCCAGGATGATCAGCAGCTGGGGGTTGAACTTCCGCCCGCCGCCGCCTCCTTGCGGAGCCTGGGGCTGCATCGGCATGGTGTGCGGCTGCGGGTAGCCGTACGGGCTCGGCTGGCCCGGGGCGCCGTACGGGGGCTGCGGCTGGCCCGGGTAGCCGTAGCCCGGCTGGGCCGGGGGCGGCGTCTGCGGGTAGCCGTACCCGGGACCCTGCGCGGGCGGCGGAGGCGTCGGCGCGCCGAAGCCGCCCGGGTTGGGGTCTCCCCCGCTCGAACTCTGCTGAGAGCTCGGAGAAGGGTCCTGCGGCGCGCCGAAACCGCCCGGGTTGGGGTCTCCCCTGCTCGAACTCTGTTGAGAGCTTGGGGAAGGATCCTGCGGTGCGCCGAAGCCCTGCGGGGGCTCGTTCGGCGGTGGCGGGGGCGGCTGGCTCATGACGTGAGTACCTCGGAAGACGAAGGGACGGCGGGCCTGGGCGCGTGCGAGGCGCGAAGGAACTGGGAGTGGGCTTCGGTCACTTGCCGTAGGCCAGCATCAGCTTCTCCTTCGCCTCGTCATTGCCCGTCAGCCGGGTGGTGGAGATGTAGAAGCGTCCGTCCACGTAGTCGACGGCCTTCGAGTAGAAGCCGCTCTCGATGTTCGCGGTGCCCTGCGGGTTCTGGAGCAACTTGGTGAGCGTGTGGCTGCCACCGGTCGCCGGAACCGACACGATGCGGCCGCCGCCGTCGTACGACGCCTGGACGTAGGCGATGAGGTTCGTGCCGTCCATCTTCAGCGGCATCATCGCGGCGTCCACGGGGGACTTGACGCGCCACTTCTCCTTGCCGGTCGCCAGGTCGAACGCGACGATCTCGTTGGCACCGGTCTTCTCGTCGGTCGGCAGGTAGAGCGTGTCGGTGTCGGCGACGGCGCCGAAGCAGCCGCTCAGGTCACGGCTGAGGATCGCGAAGCCGCACTCGGGCGCGAAGCCGTCCTTGCTCTTGAGCTGCGAGCGCAGGTCGCCGTTGTCCTTCAGCGTGGTGACGTTGACCGTCTTCTTCTTCTCGTTGGTCATGTAGATCACGACCGGGTCCACGGAGTAGGCGCGCTCGACCCGCCAGCCGGTGGGGATCTTCGTCGTCCACTTGGCCTTGCCGGTGGCCGGGTCCAGCTCCTGCACCTCGTCGTGCTCGGTGTCGCTGCCGACCCCGCAGGACGAGACGGCCACCAGCTTGGAGCCGCCCGCGAATCCCGCCGGGTAGCAGCCGGCGCCGTACTTCTCCTTGTCCCACAGCTTCTTGCCGCTGGAGACGTCGTACCCCGTTCCCGACATCGAGCGGCCGACCGTCAACGTGTCGCCGGTGATGGACATTTCGATCGAGATCGCGCTGTCGAACAGGGCGCCGTCCTCGACCTTGCCGCTCCAGCCCTTGGCGCCGGTGCTCAGGTCGATCTGCTGGAGCTGGTTGCACTTGGCGCTGCTACTGGCGCCGCTCATGTACGCGACGACGACCTTGTCGTCGGCCGTCTTCTGCGGGGTGACCGCGCAGATCTTCTGCGGGAACGTCAGCGCGTCCCAAGCGGGCTTTCCGTCCCCGACATTGAACGCGAAGAGCTGCTTGTACGCCGCCTTCACCGCAGCCTTGTCGGTGACCCACAGGCCGGGGGCGTCGGCGCCGGAACCGGGCGCGTCGGGTGCCGACTTGTACCAGAGCACCTTCGCCTCGCCCGCCTTGCGGTCCGCGTTCAGGTTCTCGTTGTCCTCGCCGCCGTCACCGCTGCCGTCACCGGGGTTGACCGGATCGTCCGACGCGGACGTCTTCGGGCTCTTGCTCGGACTCTCCTTCGCGACCGGCTTCTTCTCGTCGTCACCACCGCTGGTGACGGCCCATACGGTGCCGCCGACGACGAGCAGTCCGGCCACCGCCGCGGCGATGACGAGCGCGGGCCTGCCCTTGAACGGGTTCTTCGAGCCCCCGCCCGGGCCGCCGGGCGGCGGGGTGCCGGGCGCGCCCGGGTAGGGCGCCTGGGGCGGATATCCGTACCCCGGCTGCTGCCCGTATCCGTAGGGCCCGGGCTGGCCGTAGGGGCCCGGCTGCTGCGGCTGGCCGTACGGACCCGGCTGGGCGGCGTAGGGACCCGGCTGCTGCGGGTATCCGTAGCCGGGCTGCGGGGGCCCGGCGGGCGGAGCCTGCTGGGGCGCGGGCGCCTGGGGCGGCTGCGCGGGAGGAGGAGGTGTTCCCTGGGGCGCCGGCGGCGTGTTGGGGGGCGTGCCCTGCGAACGCGGGTCCTGCGGTACGCCCTGCGGTACGCCTTGGGGCGCGCCGAAGCCACCCGGTGACCGCGGGTCCCGTCCCGCGTCGGCACCGCCCGTCGGCGGCTGGTCCTGCGGTGCTCCGAAACCGCCCTGCGGCGGCTGATTCGGCGGCTGACTCATCAGCGCTTCCCCCTCTTCACTGATGTGGCGCCCCACCGGCGGCGCCGGATTCGCGCCACGCCCAGTGGTTCTCAGACTGTTCTCAGACGGCTCTTTCTATCACTTAGGGGGGCGCGGGCAGGGGGCCGGTGCGCGCCCTGTTCCCAAGGGAGGACCGGGCCGTGATGCCCTCGTTACGCGCCTTCACGTGCCCTTCACGCCAGGTGCGCAAGGGGAGTTCAACGGTGTGAGGGGTGCCATGGCAGGGGGCATGCCTTGGCACGGCGGGGCGCCGACCGGGCAGCGCACGCTCTCCTGACGGGCCGTGAGCTCCCCACGAGCGCGCCGGGTGAGCGCTCTGGCGGGCTCCCGCTCAGGGTGCCCCCGCTCCCGCGAAGGCACCCGTCGGCGAGGGGCGTGGGGCCCCTCGGCGTCACGCGTCCTCGGCCAACTCCAGCCAGCGCATTTCCAGTTCCTCGCGCGACTCGGCCAACCCGCGCAGCTCGGAGTCGAGTTGGGCGACCTTCCCGAAGTCGGTCGCGTTGTCGGCGATCTGGGCGTGCAGCTTGGTCTCCTTCTCGGAGATCTTGTCCAACTGGCGCTCGATCTTCTGGAGTTCCTTCTTGGCGGCGCGGGCGTCGGCGGCGGAAGCGGCCTTGACCGGGGCGGGGGCGGCGGCCAGCACGGCGGCCGCGGCCACCTCCTCCATCTTCTTGCGCCGCTCCAGGTACTCGTCGATGCCGCGCGGGAGCATCCGCAGGGTGCCGTCGCCGAGGAGCGCGAACACGTTGTCCGTGGTGCGCTCGATGAAGAAGCGGTCGTGGGAGATCACGATCATGGAGCCGGGCCAGCCGTCGAGGAGGTCCTCCAGCTGGGTGAGGGTCTCGATGTCGAGGTCGTTGGTGGGCTCGTCGAGGAAGAGGACGTTGGGCTCGTCCATCAGCAGGCGCAGGATCTGGAGCCGCCGGCGCTCACCACCGCTGAGGTCCCCGACCGGCGTCCACTGCTTCTCCTTGTTGAAGCCGAACGTCTCGCACAGCTGCCCGGCGGTCATCTCGCGCCCCTTGCCGAGGTCGACGCGGTCGCGGACCGACTGGACGGCCTGCAGGACCCGCCAGGTGGGGTCGAGTTCGGCGACCTCCTGCGAGAGGTAGGCGAGCTTGACGGTCTTGCCCGTGACGATCCGGCCGGCGGCGGGCTGCTGTTCGCCCTCGCTGCGGGCGGCCTCGGCCAGGGCGCGCAGGAGGGAGGTCTTGCCCGCGCCGTTCACGCCGACGAGGCCGACGCGGTCGCCGGGGCCGAGCTGCCAGGTCAGGTGCTTGAGCAGCACCTTGGGCCCGGCCTGCACGGTCACGTCCTCCAGATCGAAGACGGTCCTGCCGAGCCGCGAGTTGGCGAACTTCATCAGTTCGCTCTTGTCGCGGGGCGGCGGCACATCGGCGATCAGCTCGTTGGCGGCCTCGACGCGGAAGCGCGGCTTGGACGTACGCGCGGGCGCCCCGCGGCGCAGCCACGCCAGCTCCTTGCGGACCAGGTTCTGCCGCTTGACCTCTTCGGTCGCGGCGATGCGCTCACGCTCGGCCCGGGCGAACACGTAGTCGGAGTAGCCGCCCTCGTACTCGTACACCGCGCCCTTCTGCACGTCCCACATCTGGGTGCAGACCTGGTCGAGGAACCACCGGTCGTGCGTCACGCAGACGAGGGCGGAACGGCGCTCGCGCAGGTGCTGGGCGAGCCAGGCGATGCCCTCGACGTCCAGGTGGTTGGTGGGCTCGTCGAGGATGATCAGGTCCTGCTCCTCGATGAGCAGCTTCGCCAGCGCGATACGGCGCCGCTCGCCACCGGAGAGCGGGGCGATCACGGTGTCGAGTCCCTGCGGGAACCCGGGCAGGTCGAGACCGCCGAAGAGACCCGTCAGCACGTCCCTGATCTTGGCGTTGCCCGCCCACTCGTGGTCGGCCATGTCGCGGATGACCTCGTGGCGGACCGTGGCCGTGGGGTCGAGCGAGTCGTGCTGGGTGAGCACGCCCACGTGCAGGCCGCCGGAGTGCGTGACGCGGCCGGTGTCCGGCTCCTCCAGCTTGGCGAGCATGCGGATCAGGGTGGTCTTGCCGTCGCCGTTCCGGCCGACCACGCCGACGCGGTCCCCCTCGCTGACGCCGAGGGAGACTCCGTCGAGCAGTGCACGGGTGCCGTACACCTTGCTGACGGACTCGACATTGACCAGGTTGACGGCCATTTCTCTCCTGAACAAGGGGGACGATCGACCCTCAAGGGTAGTCCGCGCGGCGCGGGCGCCGAGCCGTCCCGTACGTCGCACCGTCCCGGCCCCGCCTCCCGGGGGCGGGGCCGGCCGTCCGCCGTACCCCGCCCGACCGGGCACGCGGACGGCCCGCACCCCGCCGTATGCGCCGCCGGAACGCCGTCGGACCGATTCCGGAACGCCGTCGGATCGAGGCCCGAGCGCCGTCGGACCGATACCCGAGCACCGTCGGACCGGCCTCGGACCACCCTCGGGCCGACGTCAGAGGACCGTCGCGCCGGGTGCCGGGCTCTGGGTGACGCGCGCGGATCGGCAGGTGCCGGATGCGAGCAGGGCCTCGGCGATCGTGTTCGCGGAGCCCGCGTCCGGGGCGAGGAACGCCGTGGTCGGGCCCGAGCCGGAGACGAGCGCGGCGAGGGCGCCGGCCGTGCGGCCCGTCGCGAGGGTGTCGGCGAGGGCCGGGAAGAGGGACAGGGCCGCGGGCTGGAGGTCGTTGGAGACGGTGCGGGCGAGGGCCCCGGCGTCCCCCTTGGCCAGCGCGTCCAGCAGGTCCTGCGAGGCGACCGGCTCCGGGACGCGTACGCCCTCGTTCATCCGGTCGAACTCCCGGAAGACCGCCGGGGTCGACAGCCCGCGTTCGGCCATGGCGAAGACCCAGTGGAAGGTCCCGCCGACCTCCAGGGGACGCAGTTGTTCACCCCGCCCGGTGCCGAGCGCCGCCCCGCCCACCAGGGAGAACGGCACATCGCTGCCCAACTCGGCGCAGATGTCGAGGAGTTCGTCGCGGGAGGCGTTGGTGCCCCAGAGCGCGTCGCAGGCGAGCAGCGCGCCGGCCCCGTCCGCGCTGCCGCCGGCCATGCCTCCGGCGACGGGGATGTCCTTGGCGATGTGGAGGTGGACGGCGGGGTCGATGCCGTACCGGCGGGCGAGTTCGAGTGCCGCGCGGGCCGCGAGGTTCGTACGGTCGAGGGGCACCTGGCCGGCGTCCGGGCCCGCGCAGGTCACGCGCAGTTCGTCCGCCGCGGTGACCGTCACCTCGTCGTACAGGCCGACCGCGAGGAACACGTTGGCCAGGCCGTGGAAGCCGTCGGGGCGTGCGCCGCCGACCGCGAGCTGGACGTTGACCTTGGCAGGGACGCGTACCGTCACCGTCTCCGTCACGGCTGGGTCGACTCCTCGTTCTCGGTGGTCTCGGCGTTCTCAGCGATCTCGGTGGTCTCGGCGCCGCTGTCATCGGCGTTCGCGTCACGGTACCGGCGGGCGCCCTTGGTGTCCCCGCCGTTCACCTCGCCGCGGTTCTCCGCGATCCGGGCGAACTCCTCGACCGTCAGGGACTCGCCACGTGCCTGCGGGGAGACCCCGGCGGCGACGAGCGCGGCCTCCGCGGCGGGGGCCGAACCGGCCCACCCGGCGAGGGCGGCGCGCAGCGTCTTGCGCCGCTGGGCGAAGGCGGCGTCCACCGCGGCGAACACGTCGCTCTTCGCGGCGGTCGTCCTGATCGGCTCGGCGCGCCGGGTGAGCGCCACGAGTCCGCTGTCGACGTTGGGCGCCGGCCAGAAGACATTGCGTCCGATGGAGCCGGCCCGCTTCACGTCGGCGTACCAGTTCGCCTTCACGGAGGGCACGCCGTACACCTTCGAGCCGGGCGGTGCGGCGAGCCGGTCCGCCACCTCCGCCTGGACCATCACGAGGGTGCGCTCGATGGTCGGGAAGGTGTCGAGCATGTGCAGCAGGACGGGCACGGCGACGTTGTACGGGAGGTTCGCGACCAGCGCGGTCGGGGGCGGGCCCGGCAGCTCCCGGACCTGCATGGCGTCCGAGTGCACCAGCGCGAACCGGTCGGCCCGCTCCGGCATGCGGGCGGCCACCGTCGCGGGGAGCGCGCTCGCGAGGACGTCGTCGATCTCGACGGCGACGACCCGGTCGGCCGCCTCAAGCAGGCCCAGCGTCAGCGAGCCGAGGCCGGGGCCCACCTCCACGACCACGTCGTCGGGCCGCACCTCCGCGGTCCGCACGATGCGGCGCACCGTGTTGGCGTCGATCACAAAGTTCTGGCCGCGCTGCTTGGTGGGCCGTACGCCGAGGGCTGCCGCGAGTTCGCGGACGTCGGCGGGGCCCAGGAGGGCGTCGGAGGTGGGGCTGGTCACGAGCCAAGGGTACGGGGGTGCGGGCCTCAGCCGTGCAGCCGTGGCCCGCAGTGCGGCCAGGGACTCGCCCCCCGGCGCACGTACAGCTTCTTCGCCCGGAGGGTCTGTTCCGCGGCCGAGGCGTCCTGGGGGCGCCCGCTGCCGCCGAGGGCGTGCCAGGTGCGGGTGTCGAACTGGTAGAGGCCGCCGTACGTGCCGGACGGGTCCACCGCGCCGGGCCGGCCGCCGGACTCGCACGCGGCGAGGCCGGACCAGTTCAGGTGGTCGGCGCCCCCGACGGACGGGGGATGCGGCTTCGTACCGACCCTGACCAGCTGGGCCTGCGGCTTTCGGACCACCTCGGACCGGACGAGGCGCGGCCTCTGTTTGACGCCGTTGACGGTGCGCAGGGTGTAGGTGACGCGCAGCGCTCCGTACTGACCGGCGCGTTCGACGACCTCGATGCCCTTGAACAGCGAGGAGTCGTCCGCCCGCCGCACCTGGAACGGAATCGGCTCCTCGCGGACCTCCCTGGTCCCGGTGACCCGCAGGACGGTGACCGTCTGCCCGTCGCGCGGGAAACTCCCGGCCGCCACGGAGGTCGTGTCCTGCCCGTGCAGGGTGATTCCGGCCTCCTCGACGGCCTCCCCGACGCTCGCGGCGTTCGTACGGATCGTCCGGGCCCGGCCGTCGGCCATGATCGTGACCGTGCGTTCGGTCCGTACGTCGAGCGCCAGGCCCTCGCGCCCGATGCGCTGGGAACGTGACGTCGACACGTAGGCGCCCTCGGCGCGTACCCCCAGTTGTCTGAGCGCCCCTTCCACGGTGTGCGCCGTCGTCCACACCCTGCGCCCTTCTCCGTCGAGGGTGAGGTGCATCGGGCGCCCGTAGCGCACCGCGACCTCGTCGCCGTTGGTGAGGGCCGTGCCGGGGGCGGGCGCGACCACGTCGTGCGCTCCCACCTTCACGCCTTCGTCGGCGAGGAGCTCCGTCACGTCGTCGGCGAACGTGTGCAGCGCGCGCGGCCTGCCGTCGACGCTGAGCTCGATCGCCTTGTCGTTGGCGACGAACGCGGAGGTGCCGCCGGCCAGGAAGGCGACGACCAGGGCCTGCGGGAGCAGCCGCCGCAGGGAGTCGGGGCGCTCGGTGGCGCGCTTGCGCCGCGCGGCGTGGCGCGCCTCGGCCCGGCCTCCGGCCGCCCGGACCCCGTCCGGCCCGTCCCGCCCGTCCGCCGACTGACGCGGAAGGCGGGGCTCGGTCGGCGCGTCGGGTGTTCCCGGCGCACCGCGCACAGCGCGCGCACCGGCTGCTCCGGGCGTACCGGGTGATCCATGTGCACCAGGCGCACCAGGTGCTCCCGGGGCACGGGGCACGTTCGGTGCGGAGGGTTCGGGGACGCGCGCCTCGTACGCCGGGCGGTAGGGGTCCGGGGGACCCTGGCCGTACGGCTCGTAGCGCGCGTACTCCGCGTAGCCGGAGCACTCCGGGTACCCGGAGTACTCCCCATCGGACGCGTCGGGCACGTCGGACACGTCAGGCGCACCGAACACGTCCGCTATGGCGGGCGTTCCCGTCGCGGTGACGACGCCGGTGGCAACGCCGGTGACACCGACGACCACGGTGGTGGCGTCGGCGCCACCGGTCGGTCCATACGTCTCGTACTGCTCGTACCGCGAGCTGCTCACGACGACACGCTCCAGGGGTCCGGATCGGGCGACCAGAACCTAGCGGAGCGGTCGTCACTCTCCCAAGCAACGCGGCTACGCTGTGTCGCGACACTCCCCTGCGAAAGACGCTCGTTCGACCAGGGAGAACCCCGGGGACCGTTATCGGTCAGTAATCGAACGCGCGCGCGGTGTTGGCAGAGATCGAGGTCGCCAGCGTGTCCTCGTCGATACCGCGCACCGCGGCCATGGCGCGCACCGTGACCGGAATGAGATACGGCGCGTTGGGCCGTCCGCGGTACGGCACGGGAGTCAGGAAGGGCGCGTCGGTCTCGACGAGGACGAGTTCGAGCGGGGCCACGGCCAGCGCGTCGCGCAGGGGCTGGGCGTTCTTGAAGGTCATGTTGCCGGCGAAGGACATGAAGTAGCCGGCGCGGGCGCAGACCTCGGCCATGGCGGCGTCCCCGGAGTAGCAGTGGAAGACGGTCCGCTCGGGGGCGCCCTCCTCCTTGAGGATGCGCAGGACGTCGGCGTGGGCGTCGCGGTCGTGGATGACCAGGGCCTTGCCGTGCCGCTTGGCGATCTCGATGTGGGCGCGGAAGGAGCGCTCCTGCGCCTCCTTGCCCTCGGGGCCGGTGCGGAAGTGGTCCAGGCCGGTCTCGCCGACGCCCTTGACGTGCGGGAGGGCGGCGAGACGGTCGATCTCCGCGAGTGCCTCGTCCAGCGCGTCGCCACCCGGCTGCCGGGCCCCTTGCCGGGACCATCCGTCGGGGTCGCCGTGCACGATACGGGGCGCCTCGTTGGGGTGCAGGGCGACGGTGGCGTGGACGGCGTCGTGGGCGGCCGCCGTCTCGGCGGCCCAGCGGGAGCCGTTCACGTCGCAGCCGACCTGGACGACCGTCGTCACACCGACCGACGCGGCCTTGGCGAGGCCCTCCTCGACCGTGCCGGACTGCATGTCGAGGTGGGTGTGCGAGTCGGCGACGGGAACGCGCAGGGGCTCGGGGAGCGGGGGTGCGGCGTTCTTGTCGGGGGCGGCGGAAGCGGAGGAGGGCATGCCCCGATCTTACGAAGGGGGCATGCCCGGCCTCACCTCGCGGGGAACAAGGAGGCCGTCCCGTCGACCGGCGGACCATCGCGTCCCACCGGTCCCACCCTTGTCGCCTGCCCCGCCTGCCCCGCCTGCCCCGCCTGCCCCGCCGGTCCCGCCGGTCCGGGCGGGACCGCGCGGCGGATCAGCTCGCCTTGCGGTGCTGGAAGGGGTGCAGCAGGTCCGACAGATGCCAGTGGTGCGGCTCCTGGGGAGTGTCGGAGGAGGTGTCGGAGGACGTGTCGGAGGACTGGGCCGGTGCGGCTGTGTCAGAGCCGCCCCCGGGCCGCCGAGGGGCTACCGGACGGTGGTGGCCGTGCGTCATGGAGTGCATGGAATCGAGAACGGAGGACACCTGGCCGGCGCGCATGATGCGCACCACGTGGCTGTCGCAGTTCAGGCAGGTGGGCCGGCTGAGCGGCGACGGCACGACCTGGCCGCTCGCCACGTACTTCACGAACTCACCACCCTCTGCGTCGCGGTGGTGCTCAATCTCGTACGACTGTTCCCAGCCGTGCCCGCAGCGCATGCAGGCGAAGGAATACGACTCGTGAACCACGGCCGTCGCCGCACTGCGATGCCCGGTCGGTTCGGTGACCCGACCGGTGGCGACGCCGCCGGTCTGTCCTGTGATCTCACTCATGCCAGCTCCTCTTGTCCGCTGGACAAGCGCCTCCGTCGACGGAATTCCCCCTGAATTCCATCGACTCAGCGAAGGCGAGGGACGGGTGCGTCCCTTCATCCAGTGGACGCTTCTCCCGGCGCGAACGCATCAGGCCTGCCGACTGTTGGAGCCGTTTTGGCCTTTCCTTGTCGGAAGGGTCCTGTCACCCGGCCTGAGCTTTGCTTTTCACGATAGTCCTTTGCCCTTCTATGGGGCGCTTCGTGCGGCGTTCTTTGCCGCGACGACCGCGTCGAAGACGTCCCGCTTGGGAATTCCGGCCTCCGCGGCGACGGCGGCGATCGCCTCCTTGCGCCGCTCCCCCGCCTCCTCGCGCACCTGCACCCTGCGCACCAGCTCGCCGGCGTCCAGTTCCTCGGCACCCTTGTCGGGGGCGCCCTCGACGACGACGGTGATCTCGCCGCGGACACCCTCGGCGGCCCAGGCGGCCAGCTCGCCCAGCGGACCGCGCTTGACCTCCTCGTACGTCTTGGTCAGTTCGCGGCAGACGGCGGCGCGCCGGTGTGTGCCGAAGACCTCCGCCATGGCGGCGAGGGTGTCGTCGAGCCGGTGCGGCGCTTCGAAGTAGACGAGTGTCCGGCGCTCCTCGGCGACCTCCCGCAGCCGGGACAGCCGCTCGCCCGCCTTCCTGGGCAGGAAGCCCTCGAAGCAGAAGCGGTCGACGGGCAGACCGGACAGCGCGAGCGCGGTGAGCACGGCGGACGGGCCCGGTACGGCGGTGACCTTGATGTCCTTCTCGACCGCGGCCGCGACCAGCCGGTACCCGGGGTCCGACACGGACGGCATCCCGGCGTCGGTCACGAGCAGCACCCGCGCCCCGCCGGCCAGCGCCTCGACGAGTTCCGGGGTCCGGGCGGCCTCGTTGCCCTCGAAGTACGACACGACGCGCCCCGTCGGCTGGACGCCGAGGGACTGGGTGAGCCTGCGGAGCCTGCGGGTGTCCTCGGCTGCGATGACATCGGCGCCGGTCAGCTCCGCGGCGAGCCGTGGCGGAGCGTCGGAGATGTCGCCGATGGGGGTGCCTGCCAACACAAGGATTCCTGTCACGGTTCCATCCTCGCAGGGGCGCGGCCCGACAAGCTCATCCGACCGGAAGGGCCCGGGCACGGGACTCCCACAGACGCGTTCCCTACGATGGCGCGGTGACCAGTACCGCGTCCTCCACGGACACCCGGCAGGGCCAGGCCGCCGATCAGCGGCCGTCGTGGCAGCAGCGGCTGCGCCGATTCGGCTACACGGCGCCGCCCAGAAGTGATGTGCGCGACCGGCTCGTACCTCCGTACGCCGAACCGAGCCCCCGGATCTGGGCCGCTCTCGGGCTGCGGCAGGGGGTCACCGACCGCTTCAACCGCTGGTCGGGCTGGGGTGGACCGCTTCTGGTGACCCTGCTCGCCGGGCTGCTGCGGTTCTGGAACCTGGGCAGCCCGAAGGCGGTGATATTCGACGAGACGTATTACGCGAAGGACGCCTGGGCGCTGATCCACCGCGGGTACGAGGTCAACTGGGCGAAGAACGCCAACGACCTGATCCTCCAGGGCAACGGGCATGTGCGGATCCCGAGCGACGCCGCCTATGTCGTGCACCCGCCCGTCGGCAAGTACGTCATCGGGCTCGGCGAATGGATGTTCGGGTTCAACCCGTTCGGCTGGCGCTTCATGACGGCGCTGCTCGGCACGCTGTCGGTGCTGCTGCTGTGCCGGATCGGGCGGCGGCTGTTCCGCTCGACGTTCCTCGGCTGCCTCGCGGGCACGCTGATGGCGGTCGACGGTCTGCACTTCGTGATGAGCCGCACCTCGCTGCTCGACGGTGTGCTGATGTTCTTCGTGCTGGCGGCCTTCGGCTGCCTGATCGTCGACCGCGACAAGGCACGGGCCAGGCTGGCGGCCGCACTGCCCGTCGACGCGGAGGGTGTCGTCCACCCCGATCCGGACGCCGCCGAGACCACCCGCCTGGGATGGCGGCCGTGGCGCTGGACGGCGGGCCTCATGCTGGGCCTGGCCATCGGCACCAAGTGGAACGGGCTCTACGTCCTCGCCGCGTTCTGTGTGATGGCGGTCCTGTGGGACGCGGCCTCGCGCCGGGTCGCGGGCGCCCGACACCCCTACCTGGCGGCCCTCAAGCGCGACACGGGCATCACGTTCCTGGCGACGGTCCCGGTCGCGCTGTCCGTGTACCTGATCTCCTGGACCGGCTGGATCCTGTCGCCGGACAACGGCAAGGGCGGCTACTTCCGCAACTGGGCCGTGACGGACGGCAAGGGCGGCAGCTTCACCTTCCTCCCGGAATGGTTCCGCAGCCTGTGGCACTACGAGCACGAGGTCTACAAGTTCCACGTCGGCCTTTCGTCGCCGCACACCTACCAGTCCAACCCGTGGAGCTGGCTCGTCCTCGGCCGCCCGGTCTCGTACTTCTACGAGTCCCCGCTGCCCGGCAAGGACGGCTGCCCCGCCGACACGGGCGACAAGTGCGCCCGTGAGGTGCTGGCGCTCGGCACGCCCCTGCTGTGGTGGGCCGCCTGCTTCGCGATTGCCTACGTGCTGTGGCGCTGGGCCTTCCGCCGCGACTGGCGGGCGGGCGCGATCGCCTGCGGCGTCGTGGCCGGCTACCTGCCCTGGTTCATGTACCAGGAGCGCACGATCTTCTTCTTCTACGCCGTCGTCTTCGTGCCGTTCCTCTGTCTCGCCGTCGCGATGATGATCGGCGCGATCCTCGGCCCACCCGGCTCCGGAGAACGCCGCCGGGTCGTCGGCGCGGTGGGAGCGGGCGTCCTGGTCCTGCTGATCGCCTGGAACTTCA
The DNA here is from genome assembly GCF_040611295.1 of Streptomyces sp. NPDC002935. Classification (NCBI taxonomy): domain Bacteria; kingdom Bacillati; phylum Actinomycetota; class Actinomycetes; order Kitasatosporales; family Streptomycetaceae; genus Streptomyces; species Streptomyces sp. NPDC002935. The sequence continues at coordinate 184,526 of NZ_JBEXNW010000009.1, read as the reverse complement.
TCTACTTCTGGCCCATCTACACCGGCACGGCGATCCCGATCGACCAGTGGAGATCCCGGATGTGGCTGGATACGTGGGTCTAGCCGGGCAGACGTAGCAAGGGGGCGCGGCAATCTGCCGCGCCCCCTTTGTCGTTGCGCCGCACACCCACTGCGATCTCCTCGTGGACCTGACCCGCTGGTAGACCTGCGGCGTTGACATCCGTGAACGATGTTCACGGATGCGGTTCGATGTATGGGGCTAACAATTCGGCGAAGGTCTGCACCATGAGCCCCACGCGCGCCTACAGTGCGGGGTGGACCGGCTTTTCTGAACGCGTTCAGAAGTTCGGAGAAGGGTTCACGGGGAGGGATTCGCGCTATGCGCAAGGGGGCCAGGGCTGCCGTCATAGGCAGTGTGTTCGCGGTGATGGTGGGCGGCGCGGGGTACGGCGCCTACAACGTGGTGACCTCGATCAGCGGGGACGGCGGCGGAGGCGGCACCGGGCCCGCTCCGGTGAAGACCGGGCCGCCGAGCGGCGACGAGGTCAAGGAGACCAGCCGCGCGTTCTTCGCGGCCTGGGAGAAGGGCGACGCGGCCGAGGCCGCCGCGTACACGAACTACGCGTCGAACGCCGAGGGGCTGCTCGCCGGCTACCGCGACGACGCGCACCTCACCGACGTGAGGATCACGCCGGGCACGCCGTCCGGGGCGACCGTGCCGTTCTCCGTCAAGGCCAAGGTGTCCTACGACGGGAAGAGCAAGCCCTTCTCGTACGACTCCGAACTGACCGTCGTACGGGGGGAGACCACCGGGAAGGCGCTGGTCGCCTGGAAGCCGTCCGTCGTCCACCCGGAGCTGAAGGACGGGGACACCCTGGTCACGGGCGAGTCGGCGAGCCCGACGATCGAGGCCGTGGACCGGAACAACGTTGTCCTGACGAAGGAGAAGTACCCGTCCCTGGGGCCGATCCTGGACGCGCTCCGCGAGAAGTACGGCGACACGGCCGGCGGCTCACCCGGCATCGAGCTGGCGATCCGGCACGGCGGCGAGGAGAGCGGCGACACGACGCTGGTCACCCTCGCCAAGGGGCGGGCGGGCAAGGTCCGTACGACCCTCAGCGCGAGCGCGCAGGCCGCCGCCGAGAAGGCGGTCACGCAGTACTCCGAGTCCTCCGTGGTGGCGGTGAAACCGAGCACCGGCGAGGTGCTGGCCGTCGCCAACCACCGTCAGGACGGCTTCAACGCGGCCTTCCTCGGCAAACTCGCGCCCGGCTCCACGATGAAGATCATCAGCGCGGCGACCCTCATCGACAACGGCATCACGACGGCGAGCGGCCCCGCGCCCTGCACGGACACCGCGGTCTGGCAGAGCCAGACCTTCCACAACCTCACCGGCATGAAGCCGCAGGAGAACGCCACGCTCTCCGACAGCTTCGCGCGCTCGTGCAACACCGCGTTCGTGAAGTACGCCGACGAGGTGAAGGTCGACTCGCTGACCAACGAGGCCCAGCAGCGCTTCGGGCTCGGGCAGAACAACTGGAAGACCGGCATCGAGTCCTTCGACGGCTCGGTGCCCGCCTCCGGCGGCCCGGACACGGCGGCCAACATGATCGGCCAGGGCCAGGTCCAGATGAGCCCGCTGAACATGGCGTCGGTGACGGCGACCGCGATGACGGGCGTCTTCCGGCAGCCGGTCATCGTGCCGCGCACCCTCGACGGCCGTGAACTGGCCACCGCGAAGGGCCTGTCCAGCGGTACGGTCGCGCAACTGCGCTCGATGATGAACCGCACGGCCGTCAGCGGCACCGCGGCCCTGGTGATGAACAAGCTCGGCGGCAGCATCGGCGCCAAGACCGGCTCCGCCGAGGTCGACGGCCAGGCCGTGTCCAACAGCTGGTTCACCGGGTACCGCGACGACATCGCGGCCGCCGCCATGACCCAGGAGGGCGGTCACGGCGGGGACGCGGCCGGCCCGATCGTCGCAGCTGTGCTACGAACCGGCGGCTGAAGTCGCCGCTCACAGAACGGGACCCTAGGGTGGGGCTTCTCGTTGAGGAGCGAGAGGCACGGGGGCATCACGAGGCACCAGGGGACGGCGGAGGACGGGAAGCTGTGGGCAAGAGAAGGCGTGTCGCCGAGCGACGGAAGACGAAGCAGCCCGCCGTACTCGGCGGGGTGATCGCCGTGGCCGTCGTCGGCGGGGCGTTCGGCGCCTACAGCCTGTACGGAAGTGGCGCGGCCGCCGAGGACGGGACCACGTCCACCACCCGCAAGACCGTCAAGACGGGCCCGCTGTCGGCGGCCGAGGTCCGTCTGGCGTCCACCACCTTCCTCACCGCCTGGCAGAGCGGCGACGTCACCGCGGCCGCCGCCGCCACCGACGACTCGGCCGCCGCCACGACCTCGCTGACCGGCTACGGCAAGGACGCCCACATCACCGGCGTGACCCTGACGCGCGGCAAGCCGTCGGGCGCCGACGTCCCGTTCACCGTCAAGGCCACCGTCACCTACAAGGGCCGGACCGAGCCGCTCACGTACACGTCGAAGATGACGGTCGTACGCCGGGCGAAGGACGGCGTGGCACTGGTCGGATGGAAACCGTCCGTCGTCCACCCGGACCTCCAGGACGGCGACAAACTGGTGACCGGAGAGTCGGGGACGCCACCGATCACCGCCCTCGACAGCGCGGGCGGCGAGCTGACCACCGCCAAGTACGCCTCCCTGGGCACGGTCCTCGACGGACTGCGCGAGAAGTACGGCAAGACGGCCGGCGGCAAGGCGGGCATCGAGCTGCGCGTGGTCCGCAAGGCCGCGAAGAAGGGCGCCCAGAAGACCCCCGACAAGACCCTGGTGACGCTCAGCGAGGGCACCCCGGGCACCGTGAAGACGACGCTCAGCGCGACCCTCCAGGCGGAGGCCGAACGCCGGGTGGCCGCCAAGCCCAAGGCGTCGGTGGTCCTGATGCGCCCCTCGACGGGTGAGATCCTCGCCGTCGCGAACTCGAACCACGGCTTCAACACCGCCTTCCAGGGCTCCCTCGCGCCCGGCTCCACGATGAAGGTCATCACGGCGTCGCTGCTCTTCGACAAGGGGCTGGCCGGGGCCGACAAGGAGCACCCCTGCCCCAAGACGGTCACGTACGGCGGCTGGAAGTTCCACAACGACGACGACTTCGAGATCAAGAACGGCACGTTCAAAGCGAGCTTCGCGCGGTCCTGCAACACGGCCTTCATCAGCCAGGCGAAGGAGCTGGAGAACGACGACCTGACCAAGCAGGCCCAGCAGGTCTTCGGCCTGAGCAGGAACAACTGGTCCGTCGGCGTGCCGTCGTTCGACGGCGCGGTGCCGGTGCAGAGCGCCGCGCAGATGGCCGCGTCGCTGATGGGCCAGGGCGGGGTCCGCATGAACCCGCTGAACATGGCGTCCGTCGCCTCCACGGTCAAGTCCGGCAGCTTCCACCAGCCCTACCTGGTCGCCCCGTCGGTCGACCACCGCACCCTGGCCACGGCCTCGCGCACCCTGTCCGCGTCCACGCTCTCCCAGCTGCGCGAGGTCATGCAGTACACGGCCGCCGCCGGCACCGCCGCCGAGGCCATGTCCGGCCTCGGCCCCGACTACGGCGCCAAGACCGGCTCCGCCGAGGTCGACAACCAGAAGCAGCCCAACGGCTGGTTCACGGCATGGAAGGGCGACCTCGCGGGGGCGGGCGTCGTCCAGCAGGGCGGACACGGCGGCAGCACGGCGGGACCGATCGTGGCGGCCCTGCTGAAGGCCGGCAGCTGACTCCCGGGAACGCGACCGGCCCCGGACCGAGCGGCCCCGGCGAGCTGACCGGAACCCGGTCGCATGGCGCGTACACCGACCGCTAGCGTGCCGTTCATGAACGCCACCGATGAGAACGCCGGCGAAGAGCGGTCCCCCGCCGCGAACGACGCCCACCCCCGTTTCGCCGAAGCCCTGCGGGAGCTGGGGCTCGACGAGGTGATCGGACGGGTCCGGCGCTTCCCCGACACGGCCCGCACCACCGCCGAGGCCGCCGCGGCGATCGGCTGCGAGCCGAGCCAGATCTGCAAGTCGCTGTTCTTCGCGGCGGACGGGGTCCCGGTGCTGGTGCTCCTGGACGGCTCGGCACACGTCGCCATGGAGCTCGTACGGCGGGAGCTGGGCGCCGAAAAGCTCACCCGGGCCGGGGCACACCTCGTGCGGGAGTCGACGGGGTACGCGACCGGCGCCGTACCGCCCTTCGGACACCGTACGAAGATCCGTGTCCTGGTGGACCGTTCGCTGCTCGACCACGACACGGTGTGGACCTCGGCGGGCACCCCGTACACCATCTTCCCGATGGACCCGAAGAGCCTGATCGCCCGCGCGGGCGGCACGCTGGTGGACGTGCGCGAGCGCGACGCGTGACCCCGCTCGTCACCGCGGCCGTGCTGCTCGCCGCGGTCACCCACGCCGGCTGGAACGCGCTCGCCCACCGCATCAGCGACAAGCTCGTCGGCTTCACGCTGATCGCCGGCGGCGGGATGCTGATCGGCCTGGTCATGGTGCCGTTCGTGGCGTTCCCGGCGTCGGGGGCATGGCCGTACCTCATCGCCTCGGCCCTCATCCACATCGCGTACTACGTGCTGCTGATGCGCTCGTTCCGGCTCGGGGACTTCGGGCAGGCGTATCCGATCGCTCGCGGCACCGCTCCACTGATCGTCACGGTGCTGGCGGCCGTCTTCGCGCACGAGGTGCCCGACGGGTGGGCGGCTTCGGGCGTCGCGCTGTCGTGCGCGGGACTGACGGGTGTCGCCCTGTGGGGGCTGCGCGGCAGTCGACCCAACTGGGCGGCGATCGGCGCCGCGCTCGCGACGGGCGTTTCCATCGCCGCGTACACCGTCGTCGACGGCCTGGGCGTCCGCGCGTCCGGCACCTCCCTCGGGTACATCGCCTGGCTGATGGCGATCGAGGGCGTGGTGATCCCGGCGTTCGCGGTGTACCGCTGGCGCGGTGAGACCCTCTCGCTGCTCAGGCCGTTCGCCGCCGTCGGCCTCCTCGGCGCGGCGCTCTCCGTCTTGGCCTACGGGCTGGTGCTGTGGGCCCAGACCCGGGCCGAACTGGCGCCGATCGCGGCCCTGCGGGAATCCTCGATCATCGTGGGAGCGGCCATCGGCGCGGTGTTCTTCAAGGAGCGTTTCGGAGCGCCCCGGATCGCGGCGGCGGGACTCCTGGTCGTGGGGATCGGGCTGATGCTGCACGCCGGCTGAGTGCCATCGCGCGAAGCGCCGCGCACGAGCCGGCCCTTCGCGTCGAGCGACGAGCGTCGAGCGTCGAGCGTCGAGACGAGCCGGCCCTTCGCGCGGAGTGCCCAGCGCCGAGCCGGCCCCCGTCGGCCCCGTCGGCTACGCGCCGACCGCCGTCCGCACCGCCCGTACCAACGCCTGTGCCCGCGCGTCCGCCGTCACGCTCTTGCGGAAGCTGTTGGTGACGTACCCGAAGGCGATGCCCGACTCGGGGTCGGCGAAGCCGAGGGCGCCGCCGCGGCCGGGGTGGCCGAAGGAGCCCGGGGAGAGCAGCGGCGACGCCCCGCCGTGGAGCATGTAGCCGAGGCCGAACCGGGTGTTGACGACCAGGACCCGGTCGGGGCCCGCGGACTGTTCCGCCCGCGCGGCCGACACCGTCTCCGGCGTGAAGAGCCGTACGCCGTCCACCTCCCCGATCAGCGCGGCGTAGAAGCGGGCGAGGCTGTCGGCCGTGGCGATGCCGTTGGAGGCGGGGAGGACGGCCGCCCGGTAGGCGGGATCGTTCTCGTCGGGCATCGGGGTGATCGCGGCGAAGGCGCGGCGGGTGAGGCTGTCCGGGTCGGCGTACGCCTCGGACACCGCCCGCTTCGGACGGGTCTTCAACCCGCCGGGCGTCGACGGCGCCTCGACCTGCGCGACCCGCCCCACGCGTCCGGCCTCCGATTCCGGAAGCCCGACCCACAGGTCCAGGTCCAGCGGCCGGGCGACCTCGTCCGCGATCCACTGTCCGATCGTGCGCCCGGTCACCCGCCGGACCAGCTCGCCCGTCAGCCAGCTGTACGTCTGCGCGTGGTACCCGTGCTCCGCCCCGGGCTGCCACACCGGTGTCTGCGCGGCCACCGCGGCGGCCGCGAGGTCGGGGTCGGCGGCCTCGGCGGGGGTGAGCGGACGGTCGAGCACGGGCACTCCGGCCCGGTGCGCGAGCAGATGCCGCACGCGCGTGTGCTCCTTGCCGTGCGCCTTGTACTCGGGCCAGTAGGCCCCGACCGGCGCGTCCAGGTCGAGGTGGCCGCGCTGCCCGAGCAGCAGGAGTACGGCGGCGGCGACGCCCTTCGTCGCGGAGCGCACGATCTGCGCGGTGTCGCGCTGCCAGGGTTCGGTGCCGTCGACATCGCGGGTTCCGCCCCACAGGTCGACGACCTTGTGCCCGTCGCGGTACACGGTGACGGCGGCGCCCCGGTCCCCCAGCGCCGCGAAGTTGCCCGCGAACGCCTCCCTGACCGGCTCGAAGCCCTCGGCCACTGTGCCGTTCACGTCCACGCCCGCGCTCCCTGTCGCCTCACTCACTGCCAACAATGAGTGCAACACGCATCCGCGGCCTTCGATTCCTAGGACTCCTAGCCCAGCAGGATCGTGACCTCGATGTTGCCGCGGGTGGCGTTCGAGTACGGGCAGACCTCGTGCGCCGCGTCCACGAGCTTCGTCGCCACGTCCTGGTCGACGACGGGGAGCGAGACGCTCAGGGCGACCGCCAGTCCGTAGCCGCGCTGCTTGTTGGGGCCGATCCCGACCTTCGCCGCGACGGTGGAACCGGAGAGGTCGAACCCGGCGCGGCGGCCCACCAGCACGAGCGCGTTGTGGAAGCAGGCGCTGTACCCGGCCGCGAACAACTGCTCCGGGTTCGTCCCGTTCCCGTCGCCGCCGAGCGCCGGCGGCATCGCGACCTTCAGTTCGAGCTGCCCGTCCTGGCTGGTCACATGGCCGTTCCGGCCACCGTGCGCGGTGGCCTCGGCGACATACATGATCTTCGTCGGACGGGTGTCGACAGTGGCGCCGTCGATCACGGCAGGACCTCCCCCAGGGCGGACAACACAGAAGTGCACAAGTACATCGTGCACAAGGTACTGGTCGGTACGGAGCCCGGAATGCCCAGGGGGTGGAAATCGCGGGCAGCCAGGAGGAAGGGCCCTCGACACACACGCCGGCGGGGGTCAGCGGCCCCGCTCCGCCGCGCCTTCCGCCCGCTCCGTCAGCCGGAGCAGTTCCTCGCGGAGGCGCGTGACGTCCGCCCCGCTCATGCCGGTCGCCGTCAGCAGCGCCTGCGGCACCTCCGCCGCGCGCTCCCGGAGCAGTTCGCCGCGCCCGGTGAGGGCGACGCGCACGGAGCGTTCGTCGTGCGCCGAGCGCTCACGGCGCACGAGCCCCGCCGACTCCAGCCGCTTGAGCAGCGGCGACATCGTGCCGTAGTCGAGGTGCAGGGCGGTGGCCAGTTCCTTGACCGTGGTCTCGCCGCGCTCCCAGAGGACCAGCAGGACGAGGTACTGCGGGTAGGTGAGGCCGAGCTCCTCCAGCAGCGGGCGGTACGCCGCGGTCACGGCGCGCTGGGCGGCGTACAGCGCGAAGCACAGCTGGTCGTCGAGCAGCAGCGACCCGGCCGGCGGCCCGACGTCCTCTTGTTTCGTCACGCCCCCATTGTCACGGAGCGCGGGTCGAACCCGAAGGGCAACTCCAGACGGTGGGTGCGCATGAGCTCGTCGTCGGAGAGCAGGTCGCCGGTCCGGCCGTCGGCGACGATCACGCCGTCGCTGAGGACCAGGGAGCGCGGGCACAGTTCGAGGGCGTACGGCAGGTCGTGGGTGACCATGAGGACGGTGACGTCCAACGAGCGCAGGATGTCGGCGAGTTCGCGCCGGGAGGCGGGGTCGAGGTTGGAGGAGGGTTCGTCGAGGACGAGGATCTCCGGCTCCATCGCCAGCACCGTGGCGACGGCGACCCGGCGCCGCTGCCCGAAGGACAGATGGTGCGGCGGGCGGTCGGCGAAGGCTTCCATGCCGACCCGCTCCAGCGCCGTACGGACGCGTTCCTCCAGTTCGGCGCCCTTCATGCCCGCGGCGGCGGGCCCGAAGGCGACGTCCTCGCGCACGGTCGGCATGAACAGCTGGTCGTCCGGGTCCTGGAAGACGATGCCGACCTTGCGCCGGATCTCGGCCATGTGCCGCTTGCCGACCGGGAGTCCGGCGACCGTCACCGTCCCGGCGCCGCCGGTCAGGATGCCGTTGAGGTGCAGGACGAGGGTGGTCTTGCCGGCGCCGTTCGGGCCGAGCAGCGCGACGCGCTCACCGCGCCCGATGGCGAAGTCGACGCCGAACAGGGCCTGGTGGCCGTCGGGGTAGGCGAAGGCGAGGCCGGAGACCTCCAGCGAAGCCGGCACGACGTTCGTCCCCTCAGACATCTCCACAGACATCTCGGACATCCGCACAGCCGTCTCCTCGGTCACTCCGGCAGCCGTCTCCCCGGTCATCCCCTCAGGCATCCCCTCTGTCGTCCCCTCAGTCCTCCCACCAGCCGTCTTCGCAGCCGTCTCCACGGCCGTCTCCCCAGGCGTCCCAGCAGACATCACAGCGTCCATCCCAACAGGCATACGGCAAGGGCGGCGAACGGAAGGGCGAGGGCGTACGACCACTGCGCCCGGGACGCGGTCACCTCGTCGATGACGGGCATGGAACCGGCGTATCCCCGGCTCACCATGGCGAGATGTACGCGCTCCCCGCGTTCGTAGGAGCGGATGAACAGCGCGCCCGCCGACTTCGCGAGCACCCCCCAGTGCCGCACTCCGCTCGCCTCGAAGCCGCGCGACTCCCGCGCGATCCGCATGCGCCGCATCTCGTCCGTGATGACATCGCCGTAGCGGATCATGAAGGACGCGATCTGCACGAGGAGCGGCGGGAGCTTCAGCCGTTGCAGACCGAGGAGCAGTTCCCGCAGTTCGGTGGTGGAGGCGAGGAGGACGGAGGCGGCGACGCCGAGAGTGCCCTTGGCGAGGACGTTCCAGGCGCCCCACAGACCGTTGACGCTCAGGGAGAGTCCGAGCACGTCCACCCGCTCGCCCTCCGCCACGAACGGCATGAGCACCGCGAACGCGACGAACGGGATCTCGATCAGCAGCCGCTTCAGAAGGAAGCCCGCCGGTACGCGGGCCTGTCGGGCGACCACCGCGAGCAGGACGGCGTACAGCGCGAACGCCCACATCGCCTCGCGCGGGGTGGAGACGACCACGACCACGAAGCCGAAGGCGGCGGCGAGTTTGGTGTGCGGCGGCAGGGCGTGCACCGGCGAATGCCCATGCCGGTACAACCGATGCGCGTGACCCGCCCCCACGTCAGACGCCTTCCGGCACGGCAGTGGGCGAGGTGTCGGGCGTACGACGTCTGCGGACCGCCCAGAAGACGCCGGTGCCCGCGACGACGGTGACACCGACGCCGATCACTCCCGCGATCCCCCCGGAGAGACGGCCGTCGGAGACGTCCTTGACCCCGTATCCGGCGAGCGGCGAGTCCTCCGTGGCGTGCTTCCCGGTCCGCGCGTCGATGCCCTCGTCCTTCGCGACCTTCTCCAGGCCGTCGGGGCTGGCGGAGGCGTAGAAGCTGACGAATCCGGCGAGGACGAGGGAGGTGACCAGGCCGGTGATCCACACCTTGCGGTGCGAGGAGCGGGCCGCGACGGGGGCGGCGGCCAGGGGTGCGTCGACGAGCTCGCCGTGCACCCGCAGCTTGAGCCGCTGCTGGAGACCGCGGGCGCCGTACACGAGATCGGGTCGTACGGCGATCACGGCGCCGACGGTGAGCGCGGTGATCGTGGCCTCTCCGATGCCGATGAGGACGTGGACGCCGATCATGGCCGTGGCGACCTTGGAGATCGCCACGTCGGTGGTGCCGCCGATCGCGTAGATGAAGGTGAAGGCGAGGGCGGCGGCGGGGACGGACAGCAGCGCTGCGACGAAGGACGCGACGGTGACCGAACGCCGCTTGCGGGGCAGCACCTTCACCAGGCCGCGGAAGAGGGCGTACGAGACGACGGTGGTGACGATCGCCATGTCGGTGATGTTCACGCCGAGCGCGGTGAGGCCGCCGTCCGCGAAGAGGATGCCCTGCATGAGCAGGACGACGGAGACGCAGAGGACACCTGTGTAGGGGCCGACGAGTATCGCGGCCAGGGCACCGCCGAGCAGATGTCCGCTGGTCCCGGCGGCGACCGGGAAGTTCAGCATCTGCACGGCGAAGATGAAGGCGGCGACCAGGCCGGCGAGCGGGGCGGTCCGCTCGTCGAGTTCACGGCGGGCGCCACGCAGGCTCACGGCGATGGCGCCGGCGGCGACCACGCCTGTGACGGCGGAGACCGGGGCATTGATGAATCCGTCAGGCACATGCACCGTTCGATGATAGTGCCTTGTTGCGAACGACTTGCAAGAGCGATGGGCCTATCAATAGCCCACGGCGGACGCGACCGCGTAAGCGGGTTCGCGGCCTGCGCGGCAGACACACGGCAGGCACACGGCAGGCGCGGCAACGGACTTGGCCGCGTGAACGGCCCGGGGCGGGTGTGACCGGCGCCGCAGACATGCACCGGCCGTGGTCGGGCAGGCGTGTGTCACGGGGGTGCTCACAGGACGACCGGAGAGCGGTTTCCGTGAGATGTGCGACATTGGAATGGTGACGGATTCACAGATTCCGCACATGTAACGCAGCGTAAGGAGTCGGTTCATGCACGCCGTCGAACAATACGCACGCGCTCATATAGTGACCGACACCGCCGACTCCGCCGACGACGAACACCGGGCCGTCCCGGTGGCCCTCCGGTACGACCCGGAGGCCGACCCCCGCCAGGTGCACATCACGCTGCCCGGCCCCCACGAGTGGGTCTTCGAACGCGAACTCCTGGAACAGGGCCTGCGCGTCCCCGTCAGCAGCGGTGACGTCCGCATCTGGCCGTGCGGCCGGGTCCAGGCCGTCCTGGAGTTCCACTCGGCGCACGGGGTGGCGGTCGTGCAGCTCGACACGAAGGCGCTCATGCGCTTTCTGCGCCGTACGTACACGGCCGCCACCCCGGTGGCTCACTGACTGTTCGCCGGCGCCCCGCCGAAGGACCGGCGAGGTCTCAGCGATGCCGCACTGAGGCCTCGTCCGGTCCGGGAGTTCAGACGCGGGCCAGTTTCCGGTCGTCGTCCCCTTCACGCCGCTTCTCGTCGAGCGCGCGCAGACCCTCGCCCTCGACATCCACGTTCGGCAGCGCGCGGTCCAGCCACTTCGGCAGCCACCAGGCCTTCTTGCCCAGCAGCGCGAGCACCGCCGGGACGAGCGCCATCCGCACGACGAACGCGTCGAAGAAGACGGCGATGGCGAGGCCGAAGCCGATCATCTTGATCATCGACTCGCTGGAGCCGATGAACCCGGAGAAGACGGCGATCATGATGACCGCGGCCGCCGTGACGACCCGTGCGCCGTGCTTGAACCCGGTCACGATCGCCTGGCCGGGCTTCTCCCCGTGGACGTAGGCCTCCCGCATGCGCGTCACGAGGAACACCTCGTAGTCCATGGCCAGACCGAAGACGACACCCACCATGAAGATCGGCATCATCGACATGATCGGGCCGGTCTCCTCGACGCCCATCAGGCCGGACAGCCAGCCCCACTGGAAGACCGCGACGACCGCGCCGAGTGCCGCCATCACGCTCAGCAGGAAGCCGAGAGCCGCCTTCAGCGGGACGAGGATCGAGCGGAACACCACGATCAGCAGCAGGAACGCGAGGCCGACCACGAGCGCGAGATAGGGGATCAGCGCGTCGTTGAGCTTCTGCGAGAAGTCGATGTTCATGGCCGTGGAGCCGGTGACGAGCACCGTCGAGTCCGTCTCGGCCTTGATCTCGCCACCCGTGTCACGGATGGAGTGAACCAGGTCCTCGGTCGTGACGGAGGACGGCTTGGAGTCGGGGATCACCGTGATCATCGCGGTGTCACCCGCCTTGTTGTACGTCGCCGGGCTCACCGAGACGACGCTCTTGAGGTCCTTCACCTCGTCGGCGACCCGGGTGACCGCACCCTTCGGGTCGTCGCTCGCCTTGGCGTCGACGACGACCATCAGCGGGCCGTTGAAGCCGGGCCCGAAGCCGTCGGAGAGCAGGTCGTAGGCGCGGCGCTGCGTGGTGGACGTCGGCTGCGAACCGTCGTCGGGCAGGCCCAGTTCGAGCGAGGCCGCCGGGATCGCGGCCGCGCCGAGGCCGACCACGCCGAGCAGCAGCACGGCGAGCGGGCGGCGGACGACGAAACTCGCCCAACGGGTGCCCATGTTGGGCTTGCCCGCCTTCTTGGCGGCACGGCCGCCACCCAGCAGCCTGCTCTTCTTGCCGGCCGGCTGGACCCTGCGGCCCGCGTATCCGAGGAGCGCGGGGATCATCGTCAGCGCGATGAGGACGGCGATCGCGACCGTGCCGGCCGCCGCGACGCCCATCTTCGTCAGCATCGGGATGTTGACGACCGACAGACCGACCAGAGCGATCACGACGGTCAGCCCCGCGAAGACCACCGCCGAGCCCGCCGTGCCGACGGCCCGTCCGGCCGCTTCCTCGCGTTCGCGGCCCTCGGCCAGCTCGGCCCGGTAGCGGGAGACGATGAACAGGGCGTAGTCGATGCCGACCGCGAGGCCGATCATCATCGCGAGGGTGGAGGTGGTGGATCCGAGGTCGAGCGCGCTGGCGAGCGCCGTGATCGTCGAGACGCCGATGCCGACGCCGATCAGCGCGGTCAGCAGCGGCAGCCCGGCCGCGATCAGGGAACCGAAGGTGATGACGAGGACGACCGCGGCGATCGCGATGCCGATGACCTCGCTGGAGCCGGTCTCGGGCGTCGCCTGGAGCGCGTCACCGCCCACTTCGACGGTCAGTCCGGAGTGCCGCGCGTCCTGCGCGGCCGCCTTCAGGGCGTCCTTCGAGGCATCCTTCAGCTCCATGCCGGAGACCTTGTACTTCACCGAGGCGTACGCGACCGACCCGTCCTTGCTCACGGCGTGGGCCTTGAACGGATCGGCGACGGAGGTGACCTCGGAGCCGGTGCCGAGCACCTCGACGGCCTTCTCGACCGTCGCCTTGTTGTCCTTGTCCGCCATCTTCTCGCCGGCGGGCGCCTTGAAGACGACCCGCGCGGTCGCTCCGTCGGCGCTCATACCGGGGAAGCGGTTCTCCAGCAGGTCGAAGGCCTTCTGCGCCTCGGTGCCGGGGATCGAGAAGGAGGACGATCCGGCGACGGGCGCGGAGGCGGCGCCGACACCCGCGAGCGTCAGGAGCGCCACCCATATCAGGGCGGCGAAGTGCCGTCGCCGGAAGGCGAGTCGGCCGAGTTTGTAGAGGAACGTGGCCACGAAGGCGTACTCCCGGTCAGGTCGTGGGATGGCAGGGGCTGGTGTGATCACCCGAGTGGGGGCAGGGGGGATCAGCCCGACGACGTGAGCGGCGCGTCAGGTGCGACTGCAGGGACTTTCAGGGGTGAAGAGGTGAAGGGGTGGGGATTCAGGCGCCGAGAGCGGGGAGGACCACGGCGTCGATGTACGAATGCAGGAAGGCCTGGGTCGGCGGGAGTTCGTCGATCATGGTGCGAGCCGCGAAGGCACCGATCAGCATGTGCATCACGTACTCCCTCGCCGGATTGTCCGCACGGATCTCACCGCGGTCGATCCCGCGCTGGAGCACCCGCCGCAGCTCTTCCATCTCCGGCTCGATCAGCCATTCCCGGAACGCCTTCAGCAGATCCGGATTCCCGTGTGCCGCCATGGCCAGGCCCCGCATCAGCGCGGAGTCCTGCTCCATCTGGCAGTCGTCCTGCCGGAGGGCGAGTGCCAGGAAGTCGCCCCGCAGGCTCCCGGTGTCCACGTCGGAGAACTTCAGCGGCTTCTGATGCCGCAGCGCTTTCACGACGAGCTCGGCCTTGCCGCCCCACTGGCGGTAGAGGGTGGCCTTGCTGGAACGGGTGCGGGTGGCGACGGCGTCCATGGTGAGGGCGTCGTAGCCGACTTCCCGAAGCAGGTCGAGCACGGCCGTGTACAGCTCGGCCTCACGCTCGGGCGTGATCCGACTGCGACGCACCGTTGCGGCTTCAGCCATCCCACTCACCTGTCCTGCTTCGAACGACACGGATTCGTATGCCTCTGAAGATACCCCCGGACAGCAACGAAACGAAACCGTTTCGTACGTGTGCTGGGTCACGCCGATGCGCGGGGCGGGGGTGTGAGGTGGCGGGGCGGTGCGGTGGCGGGGCGGGGCGGTGCGGTGGCGGGGCGCGGGCAGGGAGGTGGCCCGGCGGTGGGACGGCAGGGCCGAGGTGGCGGGGCGCCCGGAGCTTTGAACACGCCCCCTGCGCACCTCCCGCAGCCCGGCCGCGCCCACATCCCGGAACGCGCCCCCGGTCCCACAAGTTGCCGGGGCCCGTCCAGCGGAAAAGCATGGGGAGGTGAGCGACGAGTACGAGAACGCGACCACGGACGAGAACTCCCCCGGCTATCTGCGCTTCCCGCATCTGAGTGGCGACCGGCTGTGCTTCGTCACCGAGGACGACCTGTGGGTGGCCCCGCTCGACGGCCGGGGGCGTGCCTGGCGGCTCACCGTCGACCGCACCAAGGTCGGCCACCCCCGCTTCTCCCCCGACGGCCGGCACATCGCGTACACGAGCTGGCACAGCTTCGTCCCGGAGATCCGTCTGGCGCCGGTCGACGGCGGCCCGGGCCGACGGCTCACCTACTGGGGCAGCGCCGACACCCAGGTGTGCGGCTGGTCCCCCGACGGCGACATCCTCGCCGTCGCCTCGCACGGCCAGCCCTTCTCGTACTTCACCTGGGCCTACTGCGTCCCCACCGACGGCGACCCCGGCCGCAAGCTGCCCTGGGGCCCGGTCTCGGACATCGGCGTCGCCGACATCGACGGCGAGCGGAAGACCCTGCTGCTCACCGGCACCCCACCGCACGAACCGGCCGCCTGGAAGCGCTACCGGGGCGGGGCCATGGGCCGCATCTGGCTGCACGGCCGGCAACTCGTCGCCGACCTCGAAGGCCACCTCGCCTGCCCGATGTTCGTCGACGGGCGGATCGCGTTCCTCTCCGACCACGAGGGCATCGGGAACCTCTACTCGTGCGCGTACGACGGCTCCGACCTGCGCCGGCACACCGACCACGACGCCTTCTACGCCCGGCACGCCGCGTCGGACGGCACCCGGGTCGTCTACCAGTGCGCGGGCGATCTGTGGATCGTCGACAACCTGTCCCCGGAGTCGGTGCCGCGCCGTCTCGACGTCCGCCTGGGCGGTCCGCGCGCGGGACAGCGCACGTACCAGGTGCCGGCCGCCCAGCACGTGGACAGCATCTCCGTGGACGAGACGGGCCGGGCCAGCGCCGTCGTCGTACGCGGCAGCCTGCACTGGCTCACCCACCGCGACGGCCCCGCGCGCACCATCGCGGACACCCCGGGCGTACGGGTCCGGCTCCCGGAGATGCTCGGCTCGGGCGGCCAGGTCGCCTATGTCACCGACGCGGAGGGCGAGGACGCCGTCGAGATCGCCTATCTGCCGCGCGCGACCGGTGACCGCCCGCCGCGCCGCCTCGCCTCCGGCCGACTGGGCCGCGTACAGGAACTGGTGTCGGACCCGCAGGGCGAGCGTCTCGCCATCGCCTCGAACGACGGGCGCCTGCTCCTCCTCGACGCCACGGAGGACTCCGGTGAACCGGGCGAGTCCGGTGCGTTCGACGAGTCCGGTGACTCCGGCGAGTCCAGCGACCCCGGTGACTCCGGCGAGCCTGGTGAATCCGGGGAAACCGGCGAATCCGGGGTGCCCGCCGCCTCCGGTGAGCGCGCTGCCTCTGGTGACGCGTCCCGCGCGGAGTCCGGGGCAGGCGGGGTCACCGAGCTCATCCGCTCCATCAACGGCCCGGTGACGGACCTCGCCTTCTCCCCCGACGGCGCCTGGCTGACGTGGTCGCATCCCGGGATCGGACGCTCCCTGCGGCAGATCAAGATGGCGCGCATAAAGGACCGCCTGATCGTCGACGTCACCAACGGCCGCTTCGAGGACGAGAATCCGGTGTTCACGCGGGACGGCCGCTATCTGGCCTTCCTGTCCTGGCGCGGCTTCGACCCGGTCTACGACGTGCACACCGGGGACCTGTCCTTCCCGCTCGGCTGCCGTCCCTACCTCGTCCCGCTGTCCTCCGCCACCCCCTCCCCCTTCGCGCTGAACCCCGACGGGCGACCGGTCGCCGGGGGCCTCGACCCGGTCGAGGAGGAGCCCGGCGACAGCAACGCGGCGACCGTCGAACTCGAAGGCCTGGAGAGCCGGGTGACGCCCTTCCCGGTCACCGCCTCCAAGTACTCGGCGCTGCGCCCGGTCTCGGGCGGCGGCCTGGTCTGGCTGCGCTGGCCGATCTCCGGCGCACTGGGCGAGACGTTCGCCAACCCGGACGACACGACCGGCCGTCCGACCCTGGAGTTCTTCAACATCACCAAGGCGAAGAAGTCCGAACTCGTCGACCACCTGGACTGGTTCGCGGTGAGCGGCGACGGCTCCCGGCTGGTCGTCGTCGACGAGGGCGACCTGCGCGCCGTCCCCTCCACCGAGTCGGGCGACAGCGACTCGACCGTCTGGATCGACCTGCGCCGCATCCTGCACGAGGTGGACCCGCGCGCCGAATGGCGCCAGGCGTACGCGGAGGCCGGCCGCATCATCCGCGCCTACTACTGGGACCCGAACATGTGCGGCATCGACTGGGACGGGGTCCTGGAGCAGTACCGCCCCCTGGTCGAACGGGTCGCCTCCCCGGACGAGTTCGCGGACCTGCTGCGCGAGGTCCTCGGCGAGCTGGGCACCTCGCACGCGTACGTCACCGCCGCGCGCCGCAACGAGGGCCCGCCCCACTACCAGCGCTGGCAGGGCCTCCTGGGTGCCAACTTCGTCTGCCGCGACGGCAGTTGGATGGTCAAGCGGATTCTGCCCGGCGACTCGTCCGACTCCAAGGCACGCTCACCGCTGGCGGGCACCGGTATCCGCGAGGGCGCGGTCCTGACCCATGTCGACGGGCGCCCGGTGGACCCGGTCACCGGCCCGTATCCCCTGCTCGCGGGCGCGGGCGGTACGACGGTGGAACTGACCTTCACCCCGGCGGAGGGCGAGGGCCGCTCGCGCCGGGTGGCGGTGGTCCCGCTGATCGACGAACGACCCCTGCGCTACCAGGACTGGGTGGCCAAACGCCGCCAGGTCGTAAGGGAGTTGAGCGGCGGCCACTGCGGCTACCTGCACATCCCCGACATGGGCGGCTCGGGCTGGGCCCAGTTCAACCGCGACCTGCGCATGGAGGTCTCACGCCCGGCGCTCATCGTCGACGTACGGGGCAACGCGGGCGGCCACATCAGCGAACTGGTCGTCGAGAAGCTGACCCGCACGATTCTCGGCTGGGACCTCACCCGTGACGCCCAGCCGGTGTCGTACGCCTCCAACGCCCCGCGCGGCCCGGTGGTGGCGCTGGCCGACGAGGCGACGTCGTCCGACGGCGACATGATCACCGCCGCCTTCAAACTGCTGAAGCTGGGCCCGGTCGTGGGGCAGCGCACCTGGGGCGGCGTCGTCGGCATGACCGGCCGCCACCGCCTCGGCGACGGCACGGTCATCACGGTGCCGATGAACGCCGCCTGGTTCGACGCGTACGGCTGGTCCGTCGAAAACCACGGTGTCGCCCCCGACTTGGAGATCCTGCGCACCCCGCTCGACTGGGCGGAGGGCCGGCACGCCCAGTTGGACGACGCCATCCAGCTCTCCCTGGACCTGCTCCGCACCCATCCCGCGGCATCCCCGCCGGACCACTCGAACGTGCCGGACAGAACACGACCGAAGCTCCCCCCGAGAACGGGCTGAACGTGAACCGGCCGACCGCCCCCGAGGACACGCGAGTACACCCGGGAACAGGCTGACTGCGGCGTAACGGGCTGACTCCGGCCTCCGGCGAACGGTGCCCGCGGCCCCACGGACGGCAAACACGAGAGTGGGGTGCCCTCTTGGGAGAGGGCACCCCACTCAGGCCGAGCCGGCGAACGATCAGGCGTCGTAGTCCTGGTCGAAGCGGTCCTGGGCCTCCCGCTGCGCGCGGTCCGCGTCCGGCATCGTGCGGTCACGCCCCATCGGGGAACGCTCGCTCGCCTTGTCCCGCGGTTCGCCCGTCTTCTTCTGCTTCTTGGCCTGCTGCTTAAGCTGCTCGGCCTTGTCCTTGAACTGGTGCTGCATGCTCATGCGATTCACTCCCGTAGTGGGTGAGGGATTCGGGCCTCGACCCCCTTGTTCGTTCAGGGGGTTCGGGCCTCGACCAGACTTACACGCAGGGACAGAGCACGCATTTCGATCAGTCACTCACCGTGAAACACCCCGGTGAGACACCCGGTGAGACGCCCGGTGAGACACCCGGGCGGCTCACGGAGCCGGCGATGTCCGCTCCTGCTCGTCGGCCTCCCCGCCGGCCCCGACCAGCCCCGTCCGCACGGTGCCGAGGCGCGGTTCGAACCGCCGCATCTCGCGCTGTCCGACCGCCCCGATGACCCCGGGCAGATACCCCCGGATCCCCTGCATCCCGCGCAGCCACCACTGCGCGTACACATGGCTGGAGCGGCGCTCGATCCCGGCCACGATCCGGTCGACGGCGGGCCCCAGCGGATACGTCTTGTTGGACGGCCACGGCAGCCGCTGCCGCAGTTCCCGCATCACCTCGTCCTGGTCGGCGCCCCGCACCATGTCGGTGTCGGTCCACGACAGGTACCCGACGCCCACCCGCACGCCCTTGTGGCCCACCTCGGCGCGCAGGCTGTGCGCGTACGCCTCCACACCGGACTTGGAGGCGCAGTACGCCGTCATCATCGGCGCGGGAGTGATCGCGGCCAGCGACGCGATCTGCAGCAGGTACCCCCGGCTCTCCATCAGCACCGGCAGGAACGCCCGCGCGGTCACCGCCGATCCGATCAGGTTCACCTCGATCACCCGCCGCCAGGCGACGGGGTCGGAGTCCATGAAGGGCCCCCCGCTCGCGACACCGGCGTTCGCGACGACGATGTCCACTTTCCCGAACCGCTGCTTGACCTCCTGGGCGACCCGCGCCATCGCCTCGTGGTCGGTGACGTCGGCGTACCAGTGGTCGCTCTCGCTGTGCAGCCGCTCCGAGACCCGCTTCAGCGCGTCCGCCTCGAGTCCGACCAGCGCGATCTTCGCCCCGCGCGCGGAGAGTTTGCGCGCGAGGAGCTCGCCGACACCGCGCGCCGCCCCCGTCACGACCGCGACCTGTCCTTCCAGGCTCACCCTGCTCATGCGCCCTCCTTGATCTCTGCGCCCGCGGCGCCCTCTACGGCCGTCGGCGTCCCGGCGGTCCGCGTGTACGTGGAGACGAGTTCCCTGATCCGGGCGGTCACCAGTTCCGGCGCCTCCACCGGAGTCATGTGCCCGAGCCCCGGCAGTTCGGTGCTGCCGACACAGTTCGGCAGCGCCGCCACCAGCGCACGCGCGTGCACGACCGGTGTCAACCGGTCCACCGTGCCCGCGATCACCGCCGTCGGCACCCGCAACTCCCGGACGCCGTGCTCGAGATCGAGGGTGGCGAGGACGGCCGACCAGGCGTGGCGCACCCCGCGCGGACAGGCGTGCACGATCCGCGCGCACGCCTCCACCATGACGGGTGACGAACCAGGGCCCATGGTCGCGTACTTGAGGATCCGCTTGGCGACCGGCGTGACGGGCCCGAGCGGCGCGCGCGATCCGAGCACGGCCTGGGTGACACGCGTGCGGAGCCGTCCGGCGCGCAACGGCAGCACCCGCGCCTCCGCGACCAGCCGTGTGCTCCCCGTGCTGCACAGCAGCGCCGCCGCCGCGTGCTCCCTGAACCGCGGCCGCGCCGAGGCCGCCATCAGCGTCATGCCGCCCATCGAGTGCCCCACCAGCACGGCCTTCTCGCCCGGCGCGAGAGTGGCCGCGAGCACCGCCTCCAGGTCGTCGGCGAGCGCTTCCGTGCTGCACGCCTCACTCGCGGGGCTCCGCCCGTGCCCGCGCTGGTCGTAGGCGATGACCCGGTGGTCGGCGGCGAGGTCGCGGATCTGGGCGGCCCAGAAGGCGGTCGAGCAGGTCCAGCCGTGCGCGAGGACGACGGCCGGCGCGTCCTCGCGGCCGTGCACCTCGACGTGCAGTGCCGCGCCGTCGGCGGAGTGCGCGATCAGTTCCCGTTCCGGAGCGGGAGGCGCGTACGCCCCGTGCGCCACATGCGTCAGTCGGCTCACGCTCCTGCCTCCACCTTCTTCTTGCGGGTGCTCTTCGTGCGCGGTTCGGGCGCGGCTCCGGGCAGGTCGCCGGGTGCCGGATCCGGGGCGCGCAGCACGTCGTACTCCGCCAGGTCGACACGGCGTGTGGCGCCCCGGAACTCGGTCGTCGTACCGGGCCATACGGTCGTGTTGACGCCGTTGGCGTCGAGGTACCAGCTCGTGCAGCCGCCGGTGTTCCACACCGTGCGCTTCATGCGCTCCTGCACGCGGTCGTTCCAGGCGTCCACGGCGGCGGGCCGCGCGTCGAGCGCCGCACGTCCACCGAGGACGTCCAACTGCCGTACGAAGTCGGCCATGTAGTTCAGCTGGGACTCGATCATCAGGATCATCGACGAGTTCCCGAGCCCGGTGTTGGGCCCGATGATCGTCATCCAGTTGGGGAAGCCGGCCGCGGTGGCGCCCCGCAGCGACTTCATGCCGCCCTTCCACGCCTGCGCGAGCGTCCTGCCGTCCGCTCCGACGACCCGGTCGGCGATCGGCATGTCGGTGACATGGAAGCCGGTCCCGAAGACGATCGCGTCGACCTCGGCCCGGGTGCCGTCCGCGGCGATGAGCGTGGAGCCGTCGATCTCGGCGAGCCCGGAGGCCACGAGGTCCACATTGGGCCGGGTGAGCGCCGGGTAGTAGGCGTTCGAGAGCAGGATGCGCTTGCAGCCGATCCGGTAGTCGGGCGTGAGCTTCTTCCGCAGCGCCGGGTCCTTCACGGCGCGGGAGATGTTCCGCTTGGCCAGCCGCTCGACCAGGCCCAGTTCGTCGGGCCGCTTGGTGAACGCCTGCACCTGGAGTTCCCGGATGCCCCACAGGAGCCCCCGCCTGGCCTGTGTCGTGAACGGCAACTGCCGGTGCAGCCACCGCTCGACACCGCTGATGGCCCGGTCGACCCGTGGCATCACCCACGGCGGGGTGCGCTGGAACAGGGTCAGCCGGGCGACGTCCGGCTGGATCGCCGGCACGATCTGAATGGCCGAGGCCCCGGTGCCGACCATGGCGACCCGCTTGCCCTTCAGGTCGTAGTCGTGGTCCCAGCGGGCCGAGTGGAACACCTTTCCGGTGAAGGTGTCGATCCCCGGGATCTGCGGGATCTTGGGATCGGAGAGCGGCCCGGTGGCGGACACCACGACGTCCGCCGTCAGGAATCCGCTGCTCGTCTCGATCCCCCAGCGCAGCTTCTCCGCGTCCCAGGTCATCATCGTGACCTCGGAGTCGAACCGCAGATGCGGCCGCAGCCGGAAGACGTCCGCCACGTGCTCCAGGTAGGCGCGGATGTGCTCCTGCCCGGAGAAGGTGCGCGGCCATTCGGGGTTGGGCGCGAACGAGAACGAGTACAGGTGCGACGGGACGTCACAGGCGCACCCGGGATAGCTGTTGTCGCGCCAGGTGCCGCCCACGCTGCCGGCCCGCTCCAGGACGACGAAGTCGGTGATGCCTTCGCGGCGCAGCCGCACAGCGGCCCCCAGCCCGCCGAACCCGGACCCGATCACCGCCACCCGTACATGCTCGTGCTCGGTCATCCCGACGCCTCCCTGGTCCGCGCGACTCTGCCAGTGAACACTGGCACAATCGGGAGAGTAGAGCAGCTTCGTACTGATGGGTAGGGGTCGCGAGCGGGAAAGTTACCGGGGGTACGACGTAGGGTGCGCAGGTGGCCGAGGGATCAGGAAAGCGCGGCGCGGGGGCGCGAGCACGGGGCGCGGAGACGCGAGAGACCGGCACGCGCCGGCCGGACGCGCGGACGCGCGGAACCCGGGAGCCCGACCCGGGCCCCCGCACGAGCGCGCCATCGCCCCCAGAGGACCCCGGCAGGCACGAATACCGCATGGAGGAGCTGGCCGAGAAGGCCGGCATCACCGTGCGCACCCTGCGCTTCTACCGGGAGCGCAAGCTCATACCGCCGCCCCGGCGGGAGGGCCGCATCGCCTGGTACGACGACACCCATCTGGCACGCCTGCGCACCATCTCGGCGCTGCTGGAACGCGGTCACACCCTCAACGGCATCGCCGAACTGGCCGAGGCCTTCGACCACGGCCGTGACGTGGGCGAACTGCTCGGTCTGGGCGAGCCCACCGAGGAGACCCCGGTCCGCCTCTCCCCCGAGGAACTGGCCGACGTCTTCGCGGGCCAGGCGACCCCGGAGAACCTCGCCGCGGCGCTCGACCTCGGCTATCTCGGCACGGACGGCGGCGAGATCGTGCACATCAGCCGCCGTCTGCTCGACGTCTCGGCCGCCCTGGTCCGCGAGGGCATACCGCTCGCTGACGTCCTGACGGCGGCCCGGCGCGTACGCGAACACACCGACGCCCTCGCCGAACTCTTCACCACCCTGGTCCTCACCGAGGACCGCACCTCCGAGGACCTCCAACGCCTGCGCCCCCTCGCGAAGAGCGTGGTGGAGGCGGAACTGTCGATGGCCCTGGACCGACGGTTGCGGGATCACCCGGCCTAGGGCCGGCCTAGGGCGCGTCCGTGACGGGCTGTCCGTGAGGGGCTGTCCGTGACGGGCTGCCACGGAGACCGCCCGTCACCGCGACCGGACCGCGTCGCTCAGAGGTCGTAGACGACCGTGACCGGCGCGTGGTCGGACCAGCGCTCCTCGTGCGTCGCCGCGCGCTCCACGAATCCCTTGACCGCCTTGCCCGCGAGCCCCGGCGTGGTGACCTGAAGGTCGATCCTCCACCCTGAATCGTTGTCGAAGGCCCGCCCCCGGTACGACCACCACGAGTACGGGCCCTCGGCGTCCGGGTGCAGGGCGCGCACGACGTCGACGTATCCGCCGTCGTCCGCGTCGAGGACCCGCCCCAGCCACTCCCGCTCCTCGGGCAGGAAGCCGGAGTTCTTCCGGTTGGCGCGCCAGTTCTTGAGGTCGGCCTCCTGGTGAGCGATGTTCCAGTCGCCGCAGACGACGACCTCACGCCCGTCGGCGGCGGCCCGCTCCCTGAGCTCCTTCAGGTACGCGAGGAACTCCCCCATGAAGCGGACCTTCTGGTCCTGCCGCTCGGTCCCGACCTCACCCGAGGGCAGGTAGAGGCTCGCGACGGTGACACCGGGCAGGTCCGCCTCGACGTACCGCCCGGAGGAGTCGAACTCCTCGGACCCGAAGCCGACGCGGACACGGTCGGGCTCGCGGCGTGTGTAAAGGGACACACCCGCGCGGCCCTTGGCGGCGGCGGGGGCGTGCACGACGTGCCACCCCTCGGGCGCCCGCACCTCCTCGGAGAGCTGGCCCGGCTCGGCCCGCACCTCCTGGAGGCACAACACGTCCGCGGAGGTCTCCGCGAGCCACTCCACGAAGCCCTTCTTCGCGGCGGCCCGGAGCCCGTTCACATTCACAGAGGTCACAGTCAGCACTCGGGCACGATACTTAACCGGTACCGCAGACCCGAACTCGATCATCCGAGCAGGACGCTCCCTGATGATCCCACCCGACGCATAGATGTACGGTATTTCGCATGCATATTCGCCCGGTCCCCTTCGACCACCCCGACGCCGTGAAGCTCAACGACCAGGTTCAGGCCGAGTACGCCGAGCGCTACGGCGACGACGGCGACGCCACTCACCTGGACGCGCGGATGTTCGCCCCGCCGCTCGGCCTGTACCTGATCGCGTACGACGAGCGGGACCGCCCGGTGGCCACGGGCGGCTGGCGCACCCAGGACGAGAACGACGAGGGCTACACGGACGGCGACGCGGAGCTCAAGCGCATGTACGTGATCCCCGAGGCCCGCGGTCTCGGCCTCGCCCGGCGCGTCCTGGCCGCGCTGGAGGACGACGCCCGCGCGGCCGGCCGCGTCCGCATGGTGCTGGAGACCGGCGCCAAGCAGCCCGAGGCGGTCGCCCTCTACACGTCGAGCGGCTACGAGCTGTGCGTCAAATTCGGCTACTACCGCTTCCACGAACTGAGCCTCTGCTACGCCAAAGCCCTCTAGCCATCGGAGCGGTGTCCACCCGACGACACCCCGACAGACCGAGCCCGCCTGGAGGCGACCCGATGTCTACGAACCGACCTTTCCGGAGCGTACGACTGAGAGCGAGCGCGACCGCGGGAGGACTGGCCGCCGCACTGGCCCTGGTCGGCTGCACCGGCGCCCAGGGCAGCTCCGAGCGGCCCGCCCCCGAGCCGTCGTCCGCTCGGGCCTCCGCGTCGGCTTCCTCGCCCGGGGAATCGCAATCGCCTGCCTCCGACCGCTCCGAGGACCTGCCGCCCGGTGAGTCCGTCACCAAGGCTCCGGCCATACCTGACAGCACGGTCGTCACGAAGGTCGCGAACGCCCACGGCAACGCGGAGATCGACGTGCCCGGCGGAATCGGGCCCGGACCCCTGTCGATCGCCGTGAACTGCCGGGGCCGGGGAACGCTGAACGTCTCGGTGGAACCGACCGGGTTGAGCTTCCCGCTCACCTGCGCCGCCGGAAAGGTCAGCGGCGTCCTCAACCGACTGGATCTCGGGCACGGCCACGACCGCGACCACGCGACGGTGACCGTGACGGCCCCGTCCGGCATTCGCTGGGCACTCGCCGTCGGGCACTGACCGGAGGAACCGCCGGCACGTTGTCCACCGACGGGAGTGGCCCCTGCTTCAACGCCCGCGGTCGGGCAGTCCGCGTCGGCGCCCCAGCAGCCTCGCCTGCTCGCCCTTCAGGCAGGTGAACCGGTCGCGGGTGTAGTCCCTCAGCTCCCGGCCGGGAAACGGTATGAGTGACAGGTGTTCTTCGTAACTGCCCTCGGCCCACTGCGCGGCGGTGATCTCGTAGCCGGCGACATGCGCGCAGAGCTGGAGGAGAGCCGGGGGCATCTCCTCCTCGATGAGGAGATCGGCCTTGGTGACCACCACGTCGCGCATGGCCTGAATGTTGGGGATGAAGACGGTGGTGGCCCAGGTGCGCCACCGGGCGAGTTCCTGCTCGGTGGGAGGTATGTCGTGGTGGAAGGGATCGCGGCCGTCGGGCCGGGCGTACATCTCGGAGAACGTGTCGTAGACGCGGCTGTTGGCTTCCATCAGCGCGAACAGAGGACCGTAGAAGTCACTCAGCTGGAGGTTGACCCGCGTCAGGCGGGCCTGCCGCTGCGTCAGGCGCAGTCCGTTGAGATAGGTCGCCAGGTAGCCGATGAACGCCAGCCCCACGGTCAAGATCACTGTGGCCATGTGAGGTGATGGTAGGCCGCTCCGATCGGTTCACCGACCGTTGCTCCGCTTCTCCTCGTACGCCGCTGTACTTCGCTGCCGTACGACGCCAAAGAGCCCCAGCCGAATCTCTCCGACTGGGGCTCTGAGCTGCGGTGGACCTGTGGGGATTTGAACCCCAGACCCCCTCGATGCGAACGAGGTGCGCTACCAGACTGCGCCACAGGCCCTTGCAACGAGTGAAACTCTAGCATCCCGATCGAGGTGCTCGGAAATCCGTTACGGGCTGGTCAGCCCGGCCCTGGCGAGCACCTGTCGGCACACCTGTCACTCGTTGGCCGCGCGCGGCCGTTCCCCGTCGTCGTACTGGTCGAACAACGGCGTGCGACCTCGCTCGCGGGCCCGCCGCGCGGATGCCGCGCGCCGCGCGTCACTGCGGCTGTCGTCCCCGCCGTCCACGTCGTCGGAGCCGTCGGTGCTGTCGGAGTCCTCGGCGAGGCCTTCGGGAACCGGCTCCGCCTCGGGCGCGCTCGGCTCGACCGCGCTGGAGCGCGCGGAGCTCCACGCGTCCGGCGCCCCCAGGTCGACACTGGACGTCGCCCGGGGCGCGACCGGTGCGGTCACATAGGTCGGCAGCGGAACCGGCACCGGGTCCCAGCTGTCCCCCTGGCCCGGGCCGCGCTGACGCTCGCGCTGCTGGTCGACCCACTCGGCGTGGTCGGTCTGCTCGACGAGGGCGCGACGGTCGGCCGCGAGCGCCGAGAGGCCGGGATCGGTGTCGGACCCTGGGCCCTCCTCCGGTTCGTCCGCGCCGTGGTCGACGGCCGCCCGTCGGCGGGGCTGCCGCTCCCGGAGCCGCTGGGCCGCGAGCTCGGCGCGGCGCCGGTCCATGGTGTAGGTGAAGCGCCGGCGCTCCTGGGTGCGCAGATGCACGATGTACGAGCTCAGCAGCACGGCGGGCACACCGGGTGCCCACAGGAGGGCGAGCCCGCCCACCGCGGCCACGATCGCCCCGAGGGTGAAGCCGAGGAACAGCAGGACCGTCGTACGCCGACGGCGTGCGAGGACCTTCGTACGCCGGGCACGCGCCGCAGCCTCCTCCGAGGGCACCCGGCGTGCGCCCGGAGCGCGCCCCACCGTGGACGGCGCGGCCTGCTGGGGCGCGGACTTGGCCGAGGGTCTCGGCGTGGAAGGTCCGGGCTGCTGCGGTACGGACCGGGCGGCACCCGAGGTGTCGTACGTGCCGCTCTCCCTGCCGGCCGCCCGCGCGCCCGGCTTCTGCTCCGCCTGGACCGGCTCCGGCACCTGAACCCGTTCCTGGACCCGCTCCTGAACGCGCTCCTGAACCCGTTCCTGAACCCGTTCCTGGACCCGCTCCTGCACATGCGGACGGTGCTGGGCCGCCGCCTGGGGCCGGGTCGGAGGTACGGCGAAGGCCCGGACGTCCACCGAATCGGTGACGCCGTCCGGGTCGGCGCTGGGCTCCCCCTCCTCGGCGGAGCGCGCGCGCAGGTCCTTGGCGTATCGACGCTCCATGCCCGCCCGTCCGGACAGCAGCCGGATGGCGGTGCTGAAGCGTTCCGTCGGACGGGCTTCGTTCAGCTCGTCCTGCCTACGGAGCCACATCGGCACCAAGTAGGCGGCCCAGGCCCCGACGATGACTGCGTAGATGAGGCCGCTGCTGCTCACGCCTCACACGGTAGAGGGGTTTCCGTGAGGCCATCTGCCAATTGAGCCGGTGTGTCGCACGATCCGGCTGATATTTCGAGCTTTTTTTGTGACCGATGCGATCAGCAGGCCACCGGGAGAGCGAATTTAATGCCCGGAGGCGATCGCCCGCCGATCATTTTCGAACACCTATTTCATTTCCAGGCGTTGCCCGGCTTGCTCGGGTTCTGCGATCCGGACTGCTCCGATCCCACCTGCTCCGACCGGTTCTGTGCCGAGCGTGACCGGCGCCAGCGCGCGAGCAGCCCTTCGGGCACTTCCTCCGCGGTGAGCGCGAAGACGAGATGGTCCCGCCAGGCACCGTCGATGTGGAGATAGCGTGGGCGAAGCCCTTCCTCGCGGAATCCGAGTTTCTCCACGACCCTGCGGCTCGGCCCGTTCTCGGGGCGAATACAGACTTCGATGCGATGCAGTCCGACGGTGCGGAAGCAGTGGTCGCTCACCAGCGCCACGGCCGTCGGCATCACTCCGCGACCCGCCACCGACTGGTCCACCCAGTAGCCGACGTGCCCGGAGCACATCGAGCCCCAGGTGATCCCGGCCACGGTCAACTGGCCGACCAGCCGACCCTGGTACTCGATCACGAAGGGCAGCATCCGGCCCGCGTTGGCCTCGGCACGCAGGTGCCGGACCATCTGCCGGTACGTCGGCCGGTGCGCGATCGGGCCGCTCGGGGTGGGAGGCGGGATGGTCGCCTCCCAGGGGCGCAGCCAGTCACGGTTGCGCCGGTTCACCTCACGCCAGGCACGCTGGTCGCGCAGCCTTATCGGCCGGAGGACGACATCGCCGTCCACCAGCTCGACCGGCCAGGATGGGCTGTTCAGCTCACACCCCCACTGCCGCTGGGTCTGACGTGGTCGCCGCCGCGGATCTGGTCGACGGCGTGGATCAGAAGGGGCTCCAGAACGGCCAGGCCGTCCTTCACCCCGCCGGCGGAGCCCGGCAGGTTGACGATCAGCGTCCCTGCGGCGACTCCGGCGAGCCCCCGCGAGAGGGCCGCCGTCGGCACCTTGTCCCTGCCGAACGCCCTGATGGCCTCCGGAATGCCCGGGACCTCGTGGTCGAGCACCCGCAGGGTCGCTTCGGGGGTGCGGTCGGTGGGCGAGATCCCCGTGCCACCGGTGGTGACGATGACGTCGTAGCCCGCCTCGACTCCGGCGCGCAGCGCCGCCTCGACGGGGTCTCCGTCGGGAACGACCTCCGGTCCGTCGACCGCGAAGCCGAAGGTCGCGAGCCCCTCGGCGATCAGGGGCCCGCCCCTGTCCTCGTACACCCCGGCGGCGGCGCGGTTGGAGGCGGTGACCACCAGGGCGCTGTAGGGCGCCGAGAGCGCCCCGCCGGTGACGGTGTCGCCGCTCATGTCCGGCTCCAGTCGCCCGACTTGCCGCCCGTCTTCTCTTCCACCCGTACGTCCGTGATGACCGCCCCCTTGTCGACAGCCTTGACCATGTCGATCACGGTGAGGGCCGCCACACTGACCGCGGTGAGGGCTTCCATCTCGACTCCCGTGCGGTCGGTCGTCTTCACGGTGGCGAGGATCTCGACGGCGTCGTCCGCGACCGACAGTTCAATCTTGACACCCGACACCGACAACGGGTGGCACAGCGGGATCAGGTCCGGTGTGCGCTTGGCTCCCATGATCCCCGCGATGCGCGCGGTGGCGAGGGCGTCACCCTTGGGGACTCCCTCGCCGCGCAGCAGTTCGACGACACGCGGCGAGACCAGGACACGGCCGCTCGCGCGCGCGGTGCGGGCGGTCACGTCCTTGCCGGACACGTCGACCATGCGGGCGGCGCCGACCTCGTCGATGTGCGTCAGTCGGTCCTGCACAGGGGGTCCGGAGGTCTCCCCCCGGGACGGAACAGTCATGTGCGTGGGCGCTCCCGGTCAGGGCCCGTCGCGGTGCGGCGCGTGGGCCTGGTGTGCGCGACACGTTACCGCCCGCCCGTCCACCGCTACGCCCCCGCGAGCAGCTGTGCGCCCCGGTCGTGACCGGGGCGCCCGGCGGTGGGTGCTCTCCCCGCCCGGCCGCTCAGCCGAGCAGCACCACCTCGACCTCGGCGCCGGGCGCGACCGTGGTGTCGTCCTCGGGGACGACGATCAGCGCGTCGGCGTGCGCGAGGGCCGCGACCAGGTGGGATCCGGCGCCGCCGACGGGCGTCACGGCGCCGTCCGCGTAGGTCCCCCGCAAGAACTGCCGACGGCCCTTGGGCGAGGTCAGCGCCTTGTCCGTGGAGAGCTTCGCCCTGGTCGTGGGCCGGTGGACGTCCTTCAGTCCCATCAGGGTGCGGATCGCGGGGCGCACGAACAGTTCGAAGGAGACGTACGACGACACCGGGTTGCCCGGGAGGGCGAGCAGCGGGGTGTGGTCGGGGCCGATGGAGCCGAAGCCCTGGGGCTTGCCGGGCTGCATGGCGAGCTTGCGGAAGTCGATGCCGCTGCCCGCCTCGTCCTCGTCGGCGACCGACGACAGCGCTTCCTTGACGACGTCGTAGGCGCCGACGCTCACTCCGCCGGTCGTGACCAGCAGGTCCGCGCGCACGAGCTGGTCCTCGATGGTCGAGCGCAGCGTCTCGGCGTCGTCCGCGACGGCGCCGACCCGGTAGGCGATGGCTCCCGCGTCGCGGGCGGCCGCGCACAGGGCGAAGCTGTTGGAGTCGTAGATCTGGCCGGTGGCCAACTCCTCGTCGGGCTGGACGAGTTCGGTGCCGGTGGAGAGGACGACCACGCGCGGGCGTGGGCGCACCCGCACCGTGCCGCGGCCGATCGCGGCGAGCAGGCCGATCTGCGGCGGGCCGAGGACGGTGCCCGCTTCGAGGGCGCGGTCGCCCGCCTTCACGTCGCTGCCTTTCGCGCGGACGTGCGCGCGTGCCTCGGCCTCGCGGTGGACGTGCACCTGTCCGTAGGAGCCCTCGGGGGACGCGCTGTGCGCGCGCATCCCGGAGACCGGGCCCTCGCCGAGGCCTCCGTCCGTCCACTCGACGGGAACGACGGCTTCGGCGCCGGGCGGCAGCGGGGCGCCGGTCATGATGCGGGCGGCCTGGCCGGGGCCCACGTAGGGCTGCTCGGCCTGGCCCGCCGCGACATCGCCGACGACCGTCAGGACCGCCGGGTACTCCTCGCTCGCGCCCGCGACATCCGCGACCCGCACCGCGTACCCGTCCATCGAGCTGTTGTCGAACGGTGGCAGGGAGACCGGCACCGTGACGTCCTCGACCAGGACGCAGCCCTGGGCGTCGAGGAGTTGCAGTTCGATGGGTTCGAGGGGGCGGACGGTCGTGAGGATGTCCTCCAGGTGGTCGTCCACCGACCAGACGTGGTCCTGGCCGGTGGTGCGGGTCGCGGCGCTGCTCAAAGTCCCTACATCTCCTCGGCTACGTAACTGCGAAGCCAGGTCCGGAAGTCCGGGCCCAGGTCCTCACGTTCGCATGCGAGTCTGACAATGGCACGCAGGTAGTCGCCACGGTCGCCGGTGTCATAGCGGCGGCCCTTGAAGACGACGCCGTGCACGGGGCCGCCGACCTTCTCGTCCGTGGCGAGCTGCTGGAGGGCGTCGGTGAGCTGGATCTCACCGCCGCGACCCGGCTCGGTCTTGCGCAGTATGTCGAAGATGTGCGGGTCGAGGACGTAGCGCCCGATGATGGCGTAGCTGCTGGGCGCGTCCGCCGTGTCCGGCTTCTCGACCAGGCCGGTCACCTTCACCAGGTCGCCCTCGTCGGTCGCCTCGACGGCGGCGCATCCGTAGAGGTGGATCTGCTCGGGGGCGACCTCCATGAGCGCGATGACGCTGCCGCCGCGCTGCTCCTGGACCTCGACCATGCGGGCCAGCAGGGGGTCGCGGGGGTCGATCAGGTCGTCGCCGAGGAGGACGGCGAAGGGTTCGTGACCGACGTGCGGGGCCGCGCACAGGACGGCGTGACCGAGGCCCTTGGGGTCGCCCTGGCGCACGTAGTGCATGGTCGCGAGGTCGCTGGACTCCTGGACCTTGGCGAGCCGGCCGGCGTCGCCCTTCTTCTGGAGCGCTGATTCGAGCTCGTAGTTGCGGTCGAAGTGGTCTTCGAGGGGGCGCTTGTTGCGGCCGGTGATCATCAGGACGTCGTCAAGACCCGCCGACGCGGCCTCTTCGACCACGTACTGGATCGCCGGCTTGTCGACGACCGGCAGCATCTCCTTGGGAGTGGCCTTGGTGGCCGGCAGGAACCGGGTGCCGAGGCCTGCCGCGGGAATGACAGCCTTACTGATCCTGGGGTGTGACTCAGTCATGTCCGCAACCATAACCGGTGGCTATGTGCAGAATCTGTGGCTCCGGTTAATTCACTGTCATATGAGTGGATTAAGAGAACTACAGGAGTCACCTGTGCGCCATGTCGGACCTGAACCAGAGCCTGACAAGCGAATGTTGCGGCGAGGATTCCTCTCGGTGAGAAACGGGTTGACGGCCGGTGACGTGCGGGAAACCGCCGCCGCCCTCGCCGCCCGCGCTCTGGAGCTGCCCGAACTGGCGCACGCCCGCACGGTGGCGGCGTACGTCTCCGTGGGGAGCGAGCCCGGCACCCTCGCGCTCCTGGACGCACTCCTCACGCGCGGGGTGCGCGTGCTCCTGCCGGTCCTGATGGCGGACAACGACCTGGACTGGGGCGCGTACACCGGGGCGGACTCCCTCGCGCGGGTCCAACACGGCGGGAAAATGGCTCTCTTGGAGCCCGCGGGCGAGCGACTGGGACCGGAGGCCGTCCAGGACGCGGACGCCGTTCTGCTGCCCGGTCTCGCCGTCGACGCGCGCGGGATGCGGCTGGGGCGCGGCGGAGGCTCGTACGACCGTGTGCTGGCCCGCCTGGAGCGCTCGGGCGCCGATCCCGCGCTGGTGGTGCTCCTGTACGACACCGAGGTCGTCGAGCGGGTACCGGAGGAGGCGCACGACCGGCCCGTCCATGCGGTGGTGACCCCCTCGGGCGTGCGCCGTTTCCGCTGACGGACGACGGCAGCGGGCGGCGGGCGGGCCCCGGACGGCGGCCCGTGAACGCGAAGTGGCCCTCCACGCACGCGTGGAGGGCCACTTCCGTGAGGCACGGCTTCAGGGCGTCATGACCTCGACGCCCGTCGGAGCGTCACGGTTCCAGGACCAGGGTGTCGCTCGTCTTCTTGTCGACGGCCTTCTCCGAGAAGGCCCAGGGCAGGAGCTCGCCCTTGGCCCACAGGTCCGTCTGGTCGGTGTAGTGGGCGCTGTAGGCGTGCCCCGAGGCACCGGAGAGGTTGATCCACTTGGACTTGTCGAGGTCCCCGAGGTTGACGACCATCCGCATCGACGGGACCCAGACCACTCCGTAGCCGCCCGCCGCGTTCCAGCCGGTGGCGTTGACCGTCGCCTCGCCGCCGCTGAGCTTCCAGGGGCCGCGGTTGAGCATGTACTGCAGGAAGCGGGGGCCTTCGGTACCGAGGGTCTGGTTCTTCAGGAACAGACGGTGCAGCCGGCCCCAGCTCCAGGTGTCGATGTCCTTGCCGAGCTTGGCGGTCAGCTCCCAGCGGGCGTCGTTCATGGCCCGGCCGAACAGCTCGTCACGGGTGTCGGTCGCCTCGTCGGTGCGCGTCCTGGGCGACTTCCACCAGTCGTTGCCCTCGTCGTCGATGATCTTGCGGACGACCTCGAACCAGCGGTCGCCGCCGTCCGGCTGCGCCTGGTCGGCGTCGCGCTGGCCGCACTCGCGCACCGACTGGTCCTCGTCCGCGGGACCGGTGGTGTCGATCCGCTCGACCCACAGGCACTGGCCCTTGACCCGGATCTCCTTGGGCAGCTTGTTGCCGAAGGAGAGCTTGAGGATGTTGCGCCAGGTGGCATTGAAGTAGGCGGCCGCGGCGGAGTCGGCGTCCTGGGTGTAGTCCCAGCCCTCCAGGAGCTTCTGCGCGTCGCGGACGTCCTTGTCGGCCACGTCGATCTTGAGCAGCTTGGGCACGATCAGCTTGGCGATCTCGCTGCTGTTGTCGAGCTGCATCTGGCGCATGTCGTCGGTCGAGATCTTGGCGCCGCCCTTGGTCTTCGACTCGATCAGGTCGGAGATCCGCTGGCTGCGGGTGCCGTAGCCCCAGTCCGTGGTGAGCGTGTAGGGGTACTTGTCCGGGTCGACGACCGCCTGGTTGGCGGTCACGATGTAGCCGCGCTTGGGGTTGTACTCGTAGGGCAGGGCGGCCTGCTTGATGTAGCCCGTCCAGCGGTACTTGGAGTCCCAGCCGGGCGACGGCAGCGAGCCGTCGTTGCCCTTGGCGCGCGTGGGGATCTTGCCGGGCAACTGGTAGCCGATGTTGCCGTTGCTCCCGGCACCGTCGGCGTAGACCAGGTTCTGGGACGGCACCTCGAAGGACGTGGCCGCCTTGCGGAACTCGCTCCAGTCCGACGCCTTGTCCATCTCGAAGACGGCGTCCATGGAGTTGCCGGGGTCCAGCGCGGTCCAGCGCAGCGCTATCGCGTAGCCGTCGCCGCGGTCGGGCGCCCCCGCGTCGACGGTGGCCTTCTTGCCGACCTTGACCAGTTCGTCGTCACGGTCGGACAGCAGCGGCATCCCGTCGTCGGTCTCCCGGACGACGATCGTCTTGGCGGTACCGCCCGCGACCTTGATCGTTTCCTTGCGGGTCGTGAAGGGCAGCACCTTGCCGTCGTACTCGTAGCCCTGGCCGGTGATCTTCTCCAGGTAGAGGTCGGTGACGTCGACCCCGGAGTTCGTCATGCCCCAGGCGATGTCCTTGTTGTGGCCGATGACCACGCCGGGCATGCCCGCGAATGTGTACCCGGAGACGTCGTACTGGCACTTGGCGGAGACGCTCGTGCAGTGCAGGCCCATCTGGTACCAGACCGACGGCAGCGACGCCGACAGGTGCGGGTCGTTGGCCAGCAGCGGCTTGCCGGTGATGGTGTGGCTTCCCGCGACGACCCAGGAGTTGGAGCCGATGCCGTTGCCGTTCACGCCGACGGCGGTGGGCAGGTCGTCGAGGACGTCGTAGAGGCCCGAGAGCTGGCTCTGGAACCCGGCGGGCGCCTCGGTGCCACCCGTGAGCCCCGTGCCCGCCGTGGACGTCGAGGTGGCGTCGGCCTGGGTGTACGTCCCGGTGACGCTGTCGTACGAGCCCGTCTGGACGATCGTCTTGTTCCGGCTGTACGGGTACTCCGGGTACAGGTCGGCGATCTGCTTCGGACCGAGCCGGCTCGTCATCAGGGAGCGGTCGATCTCCTCCTGCATGTTGCCGCGCAGGTCCCAGGCCATCGCCTTGAGCCAGGCCACCGAGTCGACCGGGGTCCACTCCGTGGGCGTGTAGTCGTTGCTGAACCCGAGGGCCGCGTACTCGAGGGAGATGTCCTCGCCGTCCTTGCCCTTCAGGTAGGCGTTGACTCCCTTGGCGTACGCCTGGAGGTACTTCTTCGTGGAGGCCGACAGCTTGGTGTCGTACTCCTTCTTCGCGACCCGGTCCCAGCCGAGCGTGCGCAGGAACTCGTCGTTCTTGACCTGTCCCTGGCCGAACATCTCGGACAGCCGGCCCGAGGTCATGTGGCGGCGCACGTCCATCTCGTAGAACCGGTCCTGCGCCTGGACGAAGCCCTGGGCCATGAACAGGTCCTCGTCGGACGAGGCGTAGATCTGCGGGATCCCGTTGCCGTCACGCTTCACGTTCACGGGCCCCGACAGACCGTCGAGCTGTATGGAGCCCTTGGTCTGCGGGAAGGAGGCGCGCACAGTGCTGATGCTCCAGTACGCGCCGAAGGCGATGCCTCCGATGATGGCGAGAACCAGGACAATCAAGAACAGTCGGGCTTTGCGCCCCTTCTTCCTGCCGGACTTGCCGGGCTGTTGGCCGGAAGAGGCGGTGGTGTTGGGGGGCATCGCTGTCCTTGCTGTCCTAACGCGAGCGGCAGGCGGTCCTGGAGTGCTGGGGCAACCATAGGCGCAGGGCCAACCGCGCCTTGACGCGGAGTAGGAAACCGGGAAGCACGACTGTTCGATCTTGCCTCCGGGAACGTCAAGAAAGCGTCAAGAGTTAGGTAAGGTAACGAAGTACTTGCACTGAAGTGGCCGGCTTCCGGTGCTCAGATCCGGACGCCTCCCCCGGCGGGACCGGATCGGCGAGAAAGGAACAGCCCCTGACTGTCCACCACCTCAACCAGCTCCTGCTCGTGTGCTCGCTCGTCCTGCTCATCGCGGTGGCGGCGGTCCGGATCTCCTCACGCAGCGGGCTTCCCACGCTGCTCGTCTACCTGGGGATCGGCGTCGCGATAGGCCAGGACGGAGTCGGCGACGTCCACTTCGACAACGCCGAACTGACCCAGGTCATCGGGTACGCGGCCCTGGTCGTGATCCTGGCCGAGGGCGGTCTCGGCACGAAGTGGAAGGAGATCAGACCGGCCCTGCCGGCGGCCTCCTCGCTGGCACTGGTGGGCATCGCGGTGAGCGTGGGCGTCACGGCCTCGGCAGCGCACTACCTGATCGGCCTCGAGTGGCGGCAGGCGCTCATCATCGGGGCGGTGGTCTCCTCGACGGATGCCGCGGCCGTCTTCTCGGTCCTGCGGAAAATCCCCCTCCCCGCGCGCGTGACGGGCATCCTGGAGGCCGAGTCGGGCTTCAACGACGCCCCGGTGGTCATCCTCGTCGTCGCGTTCTCCACCGCGGGACCCGTGGAGCACTGGTACGCGCTGCTCGGTGAGATAGCGCTGGAGCTGACCATCGGCGCCGCCATCGGTATCGCGGTCGGCTGGCTGGGCGCCTACGGACTGCGGCACGTGGCGCTGCCGGCCTCCGGTCTCTACCCGATCGCCGTGATGGCGATCGCGGTCGTGGCCTACGCCGCCGGCGCGCTGGCCCACGGCAGCGGCTTCCTCGCCGTCTACCTCGCCTCCATGCTGCTCGGCAACGCGAAGCTGCCGCACTGGCCCGCCACGCGCGGCTTCGCCGAGGGGCTCGGCTGGATCGCCCAGATCGGCATGTTCGTGCTGCTCGGCCTCCTGGTCACCCCGCACGACATGGGCGACGACATCTGGCCCGCGCTCGTCATCGGCCTGGTGCTGACCATGGTGGCGCGGCCACTGAGCGTCGTCGTCAGCCTGCTGCCGTTCCGCATCCCGTGGCAGGAACAGGCGCTCCTCTCGTGGGCGGGGCTGCGCGGCGCCGTCCCCATCATCCTGGCGACGATCCCGATGGTCAGCGGCATCGCGGAGAGCCGGCGGATCTTCAACATCGTCTTCGTCCTGGTCGTCGTCTACACCCTCATCCAGGGCCCCACACTGCCCTGGCTGGCCCGAAAGCTCCGTCTGGGGGAGTCCGCCGGCGCCGCCGACCTGGGCATCGAATCGGCCCCTCTGGAGCGACTGCGCGGCCATCTGCTGTCCGTCGCGATCCCCAAGGGGTCACGTATGCACGGTGTCGAGGTGGGCGAGCTGCGGCTGCCCGCGGGCGCGGCGGTCACCCTCGTCGTCCGCGACGCGGAGTCCTTCGTACCGATGCCCACAACGGTGCTGCGGCTCGGCGACGAACTGCTGGTGGTGGCCACCGACCCGGTCCGGGACGCGGCCGAGAAGCGGCTGCGCGCGGTGGGCCAGGGCGGCAAGCTCGCCGGCTGGCTGGGCACCGGCGACGGCGGAACGGGACATCAGGCGCGACACCAGACGGGACTGTGAGCGCGCGACACCGCACGGGACGGTGAGGACGACGGCCATTCACAGGCCGCCGGTCCCGGGGTGCTCGTTTTCACAGGCGTGGGAACCATCCACCCCTGTACTATGAAGGCACACCTTGATCGAACCAACTCTGCCTGACGCAGAGCTGGCGCGACCGTATGGCGGCCGTGACGTCCTCCCGCAGGAGGCGCCGGTATCTACCGCAGATCCGCGCAAGAGGACAGCTCTCGGCGCCCCCCGCACGGGCGCGCTACCAGGCGGCAGAAAGGCACGGGCCGTGGCATCCACGGTCACCTCCCGTCCTGGATACGGACAGCTGCTGAGCACCCGCGGCGCCTGGACGTTCCTGCTCCCCGGCTTCGCCGCACGCCAGCCGTTCGCCATGCTGACGATCTCCATCGTGCTGCTCGTGCAGCACACCACCGGCTCGTACGGGGCGGCCGGCGCGGTCGCCGCCGCCACCGGTGTCTCCATGGCTCTGTTCGCGCCCTTCACCGGGCGTCTGGCCGACCGCCACGGACAGCGGGCCGTCCTGCTGCCCGGCGTCCTCGTGCACGCCCTGGCCGGCTTCTCCTTGACCGCGCTCGCGCTGACCGGCGCCCCCTTGTGGGCGCTTTTCGTCGCCGCCGTACCGACCGGCGCCTCGGTGCCGCAGATCGGGCCCATGGTGCGCGCCCGCTGGGGCGTGAAGCTTCAGGGCTCGCCCCTGATGACGACCGCGGCGGCCTTCGAGTCCGTCACGGACGAGCTGACCTTCGTCTTCGGCCCGCTGCTCGCCACCGCGCTGTGCACGGCCGTCGACCCCGCCGCCGGCCTGCTGACCGAGGCCTCACTGACCCTGGTCGGCGGTCTGCTGTTCGCCGCGCAGAAGAGCACCCAGCCCTCGGTCACCGTCGACAAGCACGCGCGCGTGGAGCACGGTTCCGCTCTGCGGATCCCCGGCGTACGCGTTCTGATCGTGACCTTCCTGGGCATCGGCGCCGTCTTCGGCGGCATGCAGGTCTCGCTGGCCGCGTACAGCGAGTCGATCGGCGAGCCCGGCCTGAACGGCGTCCTGTACGGCGTCTTCGCGGCGGGCAACATGCTCTCCGGCATCGTCTGCGGCGCCGTCGCCTGGAAGGTGGCCCCGCAGCGCCGGCTCGTCCTCGGGTACGCCGCCCTCGCGCTGGCCGCCTCCGGACTGTGGGCGGCGAACTCGGTGATCGTGCTCGCTGGCCTCGGTCTTGTGGTCGGTATGTGTATCGCCCCGACCTTGATCACCGGCTACACCCTGGTCGAGAGCCTGGTTCCGCAGGGCGCCCGCACCGAGGCCTTCACCTGGCTCACCGGCGCCGTCGCGCTCGGCCAGGCGGCGGCCGTCACGGTCGCCGGACAGCTGGAGGACCGGCTCTGGGGCGGCGCCGGTTTCCTGGTGCCGATGGCCGGTACGGCACTGGCTCTGGCGACCCTGGTGGCACTGCGTTCACGCCTCACCACACGGGCCCCGAGCCGGGCCGTCGCACGTGGCATCGGTCACCGAGTGCCGGTGACAGTGGACTGATCTCGCGGAATACGTCAGTATGGACCGTCGTTAGCACTCATTGAGTGAGAGTGCCAGGAGGAAGACAAGTGCCGACCTACCAGTACCAGTGCACCGCGTGTGGCGAGGGCCTCGAGGCGGTGCAGAAGTTCACCGATGACGCCCTGACCGAGTGCCCCGACTGCAGCGGCCGCCTGAAGAAGGTGTTCTCGGCCGTCGGCATTGTCTTCAAGGGCTCCGGCTTCTACCGCAATGACAGCCGCGGCTCCTCGTCGAGCACGTCGCCGGCGTCGAAGCCTGCGACGTCCACCTCGTCGTCGGACTCGAAGTCGTCGTCGTCGACGTCCTCATCATCGTCGTCGTCATCGTCCTCGAAGTCGTCGGGCACCGGCTCGTCGAGCAGCTCCGCCGCGTAGGGCCACCTCGGTCCGCCGAGGTTCCCGCCCCGGCCCCGCCCCGCCGTCTCCGGCATCGCGAGGCCTCATGAGGCTCGTTTCCACGGGACCCCGTCGTCGTACGACGACGGGGTCTTCGGCGTTCTCCCGTCCCGGCTAGGGTGCCGTCCATGGCGAACACGGAGAACCCACAGACCCCGGACGGGGAGCAGCCGACGGCCGGGGCCGAGATCGGCGTCATCGGCGGCTCGGGCTTCTACTCCTTCCTCGACGACGTGACCGAGCTACAGGTGGACACCCCTTACGGGCCGCCCAGCGACTCCCTGTTCCTCGGCGAGATCGCCGGCCGACGGGTCGCCTTCCTCCCCCGCCACGGCCGCGGCCACCATCTGCCGCCGCACCGCATCAACTACCGGGCCAACCTGTGGGCGCTGCGCTCCGTCGGCGCGCGCCAGATCCTCGGCCCCTGCGCCGTGGGCGGGCTGCGTCCGGAGTACGGGCCCGGGACCCTGCTCGTTCCGGACCAGTTCGTGGACCGTACGAAATCGCGGCCCCAGTCCTACTTCGACGGGCTGCCGCTGCCGGACGGCTCGGTGCCGAACGTGGTGCACGTGTCGCTGGCCGACCCGTACTGCCCCGTCGGACGCGAGGCCGCCCTGGAGGCGGCGCGCGGACGGGACTGGGAGGCGGTGGACGGCGGCACGCTCGTGGTCATAGAGGGTCCGCGGTTCTCCACGCGGGCCGAATCGCTCTGGCACCAGGGGCAGGGCTGGTCGGTGGTCGGTATGACCGGGCACCCCGAGGCCGCGCTCGCCCGTGAACTGGAGCTCTGCTACACGTCGTTGACACTGGTCACCGACCTCGACGCGGGCGCCGAGACCGGCGGGGGCGTCTCGCACGACGACGTGCTGAAGGTGTTCGCGGCGAATGTGGACCGGTTGCGGGACGTGCTCTTCGACGCGGTCGCGGGACTGCCGGCGAACGGAACGCGGGACTGCCTGTGCACGACGGCGCTGGGCGGGATGGATCCGGGCTTCGAACTGCCGTGACGGCGGCCGGGGCGGTCGCGGGGGCCCTCGTCGCCGCAGAGGTTCTCGCCGTGGCGGGGGCACGGCTTGTCGGGTCGGAGCAGGGGCGGAACTTCCCGTTCGGGTGAGGGAGTTGTCCACAACCCGTCGGTGATCCACCGGCTCCGGCGGACTTCGCCGCGAAGCCTCATCGTGGGACCGCAAGCCGATCCCTCGTCGCAGGTGGTGGTCACCATGGCACAGCACGCTCCCCTCGTCCGCCCGCCCGGCGCCGACGCGCCTCCGACCTGCGAGGTGCCGCACTTCGCTCCCGTCCACGTGCGGGGCGGGCGGTATCAGTTGCGGCGCCTCGCACGGCACCGGAGGCGGGCGATCGCCGCGGGCCTGGCGATGACGGCGGCCGCCCTCGTGGCGGCCGGCCCGGGCAATGCCGAGCGGGCGCGCGGGCACCCGGCGTCCGCTCCCCCTGCCACGTCCGCGTCCACCGCGGCTTCCGCACGGGTACGCGGGCCGCGGGCGGTCGAGACGGTGACGGCGCCCGTCCGGATCGCCGACGGCGCCACGGTGAGCCTGTTGCGTCCCGGCGACCGGGTCGACGTCATCGCGGCGGACAGCGGCGGCGAAGTACGGGTGGTCGCGACCGGGGCGCGGGTCACCGAGGTTCCGGACGTGGGCGCCACCGACACCGGAGCGCTGGTCGTCCTGTCCGTCCCGCGCACGACGGCCGCACGACTGGCCGGCGCCGGCACCACGTCACGGCTGGCGGTGACGCTGCGATGAGTGCCGAAATCATGTCAAGCCCCTCGTTCGAGCTACCCAATTGGACAGGCACGACACGCCCTGCCGTAGGTTGCGGAGCTGTTTGTTCCACAACTTGTGCAGAGGGGCCTCCTGGTGAGCGACAACAAGCAGCCCAGCGTCTGGGAGGGCTTCAAGGCCTTTCTGATGCGTGGCAACGTCATCGACCTGGCCGTCGCCGTGGTCATCGGCGCGGCCTTCACCAACATCGTCAACTCCGTGGTGAAGGGCATCATCAACCCGCTGGTCGGCGCTGTCGGGACGAAGAACCTCGACAGTTACTACTACTGCCTGAAGAGCCCGTGTACGGGCACCGGGGAAACCGCCACGGGCATCCGCATCATGTGGGGCTCGGTGCTGGGCGCCACGCTCAGCTTCGTGATCACCGCGGCCGTCGTCTACTTCCTGATGGTGCTGCCGATGGCCAAGTTCCTGGCCAGGCAGGCGGCTCGCCAGAAGGCGAAGGAAAGCACGAAGGAGGTCATCGAGGTGTCGGAGCTGGAGGTCCTGAAGGAGATCCGCGACGCGATGGTCGCGCAGCGCGGTTCGGGACACCGCGAGCACTGACGGGCCGGGCTCAGATGTGGTGGGGCGGCTTCTCGTCGAGGA
Organism: Streptomyces sp. NPDC002935; assembly: GCF_040611295.1. Lineage (NCBI taxonomy): Bacteria > Bacillati > Actinomycetota > Actinomycetes > Kitasatosporales > Streptomycetaceae > Streptomyces > Streptomyces sp. NPDC002935. Next base: position 143,312 of record NZ_JBEXNW010000009.1, on the reverse strand, counting down.
AGCGCTTCAGGTCGGCGGCACTGTCACCCGTGCTGTCGGCCCGCTCACCCCACCCACGGTCCGTATCGTCCGAGGACGGCTGGCTCAACGGATCGTCGAAGTCCAGTGCCGGCTTCGGATCGCGCGGTTCGGGGGCGGGGGCGGGACTCATGCCCCAAGGGTACGCCGCGGGGGTGGCGGCCCACCCCGGCCCGGCCGGTCACCTCGGCGGAACGGCGGGCGCACGACCGCCAGGAGCGGGTGCGCGGCCCGGGTCCCCGGCCAGAGACCCCGCGCCGGGTCTCGGCGTCCGTGAGGAGCCCCGAAGGTCCTCGGGTCCGGCGGATCCGGATCCCCTCGACGCGTCTGACCTGGCATCCCGTCGGGCTTTCGACCCGAGGGCCGCTTGTGAACGCATTCACAAGAATTTCCGGGACTTTTCTGCTGTGCTTGGCCGTATGACGTCCCGTTCCACTCCGGAGTCCGCCGCGGCGCCACGGCCCGCGGGCCATCGGCCACTGCGCAGAATGACCGCACGCGGCCGCGACGAGGCGCACCGCGTCGCGTCGCCGCTGGAGCTCTTCTTCGACCTGTGTTTCGTGGTGGCCATCGCCCAGGCCGGCGCCCAACTCGTGCACGCCGTGGCGGAAGGGCATGCGGGTGAGGGCATCCTCGACTACGCGATGATCTTCTTCGCGATCTGGTGGGCGTGGATGAACTTCAGCTGGTTCGCCTCGGCGTACGACAACGACGACGTGCTCTACCGGGTCGTCACCCTGGTGCAGATCGCCGGCGTCCTGGTGCTCGCGGCCGGGGTGTCGCAGGCGTTCGAGAGCCATGACTTCCTGATCGTCTGGCTCGGCTACGCCATCATGCGGTTCGCGATGATCGCGCAGTGGCTGCGGGTGGCACGGTCCACCGACGGGACCGAGAGAACCATGGCGCTGCGGTACGCGGGCGGCGTGCTGCTGTGCCAGGTCGGCTGGCTCGGTCTGCTGATCGCGCCGGAGCCGGGCCGCCCGTGGGTGTTCCTGGTGGTGGCGATCGCCGAGTTGTGCGTCCCGGTCTTCGCGGAGAAGGACTTCACCTCCTCCTGGCATCCGCGCCACATCTCCGAGCGGTACGGACTGTTCACGATCATCGTGCTGGGCGAGACGATCGCCGCGGCCACCGTCGCGGTGAAGTCGGCCGTGGACGAGCACGACGCGCTGGGCGAGCTGTTGCCCATCGCCGGGGGCGGGCTGCTGATCGTGTTCTCCGCCTGGTGGATCTATTTCGTGGTGCCGATCCACGGGCATCTGCGGTCCAGCGGGCAGGCGTTCCTGTGGGGGTACGGCCACTATCTGATCTTCGCGTCGGCGGCCGCGATCGGTGCGGGGCTGGAGGTCGCCGTGGAGCAGACCGTCGGCACGGCGCACATCTCGGAGCTCTCGGCGTCCGCCGCGGTGACGCTGCCGACCGCGCTGTACTTCCTCGCCGTCTGGGCGCTCCACTCCCGCTACTTCAAGGTCGGCATCGCCCAGCAGGTCGTACTGCCGGCCACCGCCCTGCTCGTCATCCTGTGCACCTTCCTGGGCGACTGGGCGGTGCTCGCCTCGGGCATCGTCTCGGCACTGGCCGTGGCGGTCGGGGTAGTGATGACGACGCGGATGGTGGCGCGGGAATCGGTGAGGAGCGCGGCGGAGGGCGCGTAAGGGCGGAGGGCGCGTAAAGAGGGAGGCGCGCCGCCGGAGTCGGCGCGCGGCTGCTGGCCGTAGGGCTGCAGCGGGCCGTACCACTCTCGCGGCTTGAGGCCGGGAACACTGGGCCCATGACAGTTGACGCTCTGACGGATGTCGCCGGTCTGCGGGTGGGACACGCGACGCGTACCGGCGACGGTTGGCTCACGGGGACGACGGTGGTGCTCGCCCCTGAAGGAGGTGCGATCGCCGCGGTGGACGTGCGCGGCGGCGGGCCCGGCACCAAGGAGACGGACGCGCTCGATCCGCGCAACCTCGTGCAGAAGATCGAGGCGGTCGTCCTGACCGGCGGCAGCGCGTACGGGCTGGACGCGGCGTCGGGTGTGATGGCGTGGCTGGAGGAGCGGGGACGCGGGGTGCGCGTGGGGCCCGACCCCACGCACGTCGTGCCCGTCGTGCCCGCCGCCTGTGTCTTCGATCTCGGGCGCGGCGGCGAGTTCCGGTCCCGGCCGGGCGCCGCCGACGGACGGGCCGCGGTCGAGGCGGCCGACGCGAGTGAGCTGTGCGCGCCGGTGGGCGAGGGAGGCGTGGGCGCCGGCACCGGGGCGGTGGTCGGGCAGATCAAGGGCGGGGTCGGGACGGCGAGCGCCGTGCTGGAGTCGGGCATCACGGTGGCCGCGTTGGTGGTGGCCAACGCGGCGGGCTCGGTGGTGGAGCCGGAAACGGGGGCGCTGTACGGGGAATTGACGCGAGGAATGACGGCGCGTCCGTCGGCGGCGGTGCGCGAGGCCGCCCGGCGGCGGCTCGCGGAGGCCGCCGCGAGGAACGCGCCGCCCCCGTTGAACACCACGCTCGCCGTCGTCGCCACCGACGCCGATCTGACGCGGGCACAGGCGCAGAAGCTCGCGGGTACGGCGCACGACGGGATCGCTCGGGCCGTGCGGCCGGTCCATCTGCTGAACGACGGGGACACGGTGTTCGCGCTGGCCACGGGTGCCCGGCCGCTGGCCGCCGAGAACCCTCTCGCGCTCAACGAGATCCTCGCGGCGGGCGCGGACCTGGTGACGCGCGCGATCGTGCGTGCCGTACGTGCCGCGGAGTCGGTGGACGGGCCGGGCGGGGCGTGGCCGTCGTACGAGGAGCTCTACGGGTCGTAGGAGGAGCTCCGGGAAGGACGGTGGACGGGCGGTGGACGGGCGGTGGACGGGCGATTGTCCCGGTTCTGTCACGTGATCGTCTTCGGCTCGGGTCGACGGGAACCCGGTGCATCGCCGCTCGCTCTCTCTCCACGTACTGGAGCGGATCACGCATACGACGAGAACTGGGAGCAGCCCGTGACAACGCCGGACAGGACAGCACGTGCACTGGGGGCCTGTGCCGCCCTGGTGATCGGCGCCCTCACCCTCACCGCATGCGGGGGCGACGCCAGCGCCGACAGCAAGAGCGGCGCGGACGGCGGTAACGCGAGCAGGACGTCCACGGCGAAGATCGCCATCTCGGCGAAGGACGGCTCGACGAGCGCGTCCATCAACGCGACCGGGGTGAAGGTCAGCGGCGGCAGGCTGACCGACGTGAAGATGACGGTGGCCGGGAGCGGGACGGCCGTGCCCGGGGCGATATCCGCGAACGGCGGCTCCTGGAAGCCTAAGGAGCAACTGGAGCGGGGGACGAAGTATCAGATCTCCGCCACGGCGAAGGACGCGAACGGGCGGACCGCGGCGGCGAACTCGATCTTCACCACGGTCTCGTCGAGCAACAGCTTCATCGGGACGTACACGCCGGACAACGGCTCCACCGTCGGTGTCGGCATGCCGGTCTCGTTCACCTTCGACAAGGCGATCGGCGACAAGAAGGCCGTGCAGTCCCACATCACGGTCACGTCCAGCAGTGGGCAGCGGGTCGTGGGCCACTGGTTCGGGGCGCAGCGCCTCGACTTCCGGCCCGCGGAGTACTGGAAGGCCGGCTCCAAGGTCACGATGAAGATCGCCCTGGACGGCGTCCAGGGTGCGAACGGCGTGTACGGCGTGCAGAAGAAGACGGTCACGTTCACCGTCGGCCGTTCCCAGGTGTCCACGGTCGACGTCGGCACGCAGACCATGACGGTCGTGCGCGACGGCAAGACCCTCAAGAGCGTCCCGATCTCGGCGGGCAGCCCCGAACACACCACGTACAACGGGCAGATGGTGATCTCGGAGAAGTTCGCCCAGACACGGATGAACGGCTCGACGGTCGGATACGGCGGCGAGTACGACATCCCCGACGTGCCGCACGCGATGCGTCTGACGTCCTCGGGGACGTTCATCCACGGCAACTACTGGTACAACCGCGGGAATCCGCCGTTCGGCCGACAGGGCACCAGCCACGGCTGTGTGGGCCTCGCCGACGTCCAGGGCGCGCAGGGGGACACGACCGCCAAGTGGTTCTACGACAACTCGCTCGTCGGGGACGTCGTGACCGTCAAGAACTCGCCCGACAAGACCGTCTCACCGGACAACGGGCTCAACGGCTGGAACCTTTCGTGGAGCGCGTGGACCGCGGGAAGTGCCGTCTGACGAGGGCCTTTTGACGCCCGGGTGGGCCGCGCGGGAACTTGCCGCGAGGCCCGCCCGTTTTCCGTCCGTACGTTTTCTCGGTTCGCGGACATGATGTCCGACCGAGGGGCTACGGTATGCACCCACAAGGTGACATGCAGCAACGCCGGGAGAAACCTTGAGCGTTCCGTACGAGACAGCAGCGTACGAACCACCCGAGTCGCCCGAGTCTCCGGAGGAGCATCTCGCGCGACTTCTGGGCCGCGCCCTGAACTCGTTCGAGCTGCCCGACGAGACGATACGGCGACTCGACTGCGCGCTGGCGCACGACAGCTCGCTGCACTCCGCGCACCACAGCGCGGGGCTGCACCGGGAGACGTACCGGCACACGTGGCTGCTCGCCGACGGTTCCGCCGTCACGCTGTGGGAGCTGGTGCACAACACGGCGACCGGCCGCGATGCTCAGCACGAGGTCTACGCCGACGAGGAGGAGTTGCGGGCCGCCACGGCCCGGCTCCCGCTCCCGCCGGACGCGCCGGACTTCGAACTGCCCGTGTTCGTGCAGTTGTCGGCGATCCCCGAGCCGCGTCACACCTACGTGCCCGACGACTCCGCCGATCACGCGCGCCGGCTCCTGCGGCGCGCGGAGAATCCGGACCGGCCGGGCGCCGACCTCACGACGCTCCTGCTCCGGGAGGCGTTCGCGCACCAGATCACGCAGGCCTTCGGCCGCCCCTGCCGGGCCGGACAGGCGGGGCTGTGCTTCTCGCTCTACGAACACGCGTTCCTGTTGCGCGACGGACAGGAGATCTCCCTGTGGGAGGTCGAGCACACGGCGACGCCCGACCGACGCCACATGTGCGAGGTGTACGCGACCGAGGACGCGGCCCGCGACGCGATGGAACGGCGCGCGGCACGACTGGGCTGACGTCCGAAGGGGCCCCGGCACCTGAGGTGCTGGGGCCCCTTCGGTTTCGGACCTCCACGTCGCGCGGGTGATCCCGGACGGGAATCAGCCGACGAACTCCGGCTTGCGACCCTGGTCCTGGTCCTTCGTGACCGTCTCGTCCTCCGCCCCCTCCACATGCTGCGCCGGCTGCTTCGGCAGCGCGAACATCAGCAGGAAGATGACGGCCAGCACCGCGGCGACCCAGCCCAGCGCGTGCTCGAAGGCGTTCGCGAAGGCCGGGCCCACCTGGGCGGCGGTCAGGCGGTCGCTGATCTCGCCGAAGAAGACGACCGAGACCAGGCCGAGGCCGAGCGCGTTGCCCATCTGCTGCACGGTGTTGATCAGGCCCGACGCCGAGCCGGCGTGCTCACGGGGGACCTCCGAGAGCACCGCGTCCGTCAGCGGGGCGACGATGAAGCCCATGCCCGCTCCCATGACCACCAGCGGAAGGGCCATCTGCCAGGAGGCGATGGACATGCCGTAGCGGTCGGACTCCCAGATGTAGAGCAGGACTCCGAGCGCCATGATCAGGGCGCCCGCCTGGAGGACCTTGCGCCCGAAGCGCGGGACGAGGAGTTGTACCGACATGCCCGCCGCCGCAGAGACGGCGATCGAGAACGGCACCCCGGTCAGACCGGCACGCAGCAGGCTCCAGCCCAGGCCGATCTGCATGTACAGCGTCCAGACCAGGAAGAAGATGCCGAGCGCGATACCGAAGACGGTCTGCACGGCGATGCCCGCCGCGAAGCTCTTCACCTTGAACAGCGACAGCTCGACCAGCGGCGAACCGTCCCGCGCCGTCTTCCGCTTCTCGTACGCGACCAGCGCCGCGAAGACCACGAATGCCCCGGCCATCGACAGGTAACCCCACAGCGGCCAGCCCAGCTCCCGGCCGCGGGTCAGCGGGTAGAGCAGCATCAGCAGGCCGAGCGTGACGAGGGCGACGCCGACGAGGTCGAGCTTGAGGGCCTGCGGGGCCTTGGACTCGCTGATGAAGCGGCGGCCCAGGATCAGCGCGGCGATACCGACCGGCAGGTTGATGAGGAAGATCGGCCGCCATTCCAGGCCGAAGAGGTTCCACTCCGTGAGCAGGGCGCCGAGGAGCGGACCCGAGACCGCGCCCAGGCCGACGATCGCGCCGAAGAGGCCGAAGACCTTGCCCCGCTCGTGCGCCGGGAAGGTGGCGTGCACGATCGACAGCACCTGCGGCACCATCATCGCGGCCATGGCGCCCTGCAGAATGCGCGAGGCGACGAGCATCTCCGGGTTCGCCGCGAAGCCGCACAGCGCCGACGCGATCGTGAAACCGGCTATGCCGAGGAGGAAGAGCCGCTTGCGGCCGTGGATGTCGCCGAGCCGTCCACCGGTGATGAGTCCCGCGGCGAAGGCTAGGGCATAGCCCGCGGTGATCCACTGGATCTGGCTGAACGAGGCGCCCGCGTCCCGCTGAATCGAAGGGATCGCGATGTTGACGATCGTGACGTCGACCAGGTCCATGAAGGCCGCGGTCATCACGATGGCGAGGGCGAACCAGCGCCGTCGGTCGGCGGCGGCGCCGGGTGCCGGGCTGCTGAGAGCTGTCTCAGAGGTGTCGGTGGAGGTCATGCAGTAAAGCTAAGGCCTGATTAGGTCAGATCGTGTCCTAGTTCTGCGGCACCCTGGAAAACATGACGACCGATACACCGGCCAGGCTCCTCCAGCTCCTCTCCCTCCTCCAGACGCCCCGCGAATGGCCTGGCGGCGAGCTGTCCGAGCGCCTCGGGGTGTCCCGGCGCACGGTTCGCCGCGACATCGACCGGCTCCGCGAACTGGGCTATCCGGTGCAGGCGAGCAAGGGAGCGGACGGCGGATACCGCTTGGTTGCGGGCAAGGCGCTGCCGCCGCTGGTGCTCGACGACGAGGAGGCCGTGGCGATCGCGGTGGGCCTGCGGGCCGGCGCCGGGCACGCGGTCGCGGGCGTGGACGAGGCCTCCGTACGGGCCCTCGCCAAGCTGGAACAGGTGCTGCCGTCCCGGCTGCGGCACCGCGTGTCCACGCTCCAGGCCGCGACCACACCCCTGACCAGCGGAGACGGGGCGAGCATCGCGCCCGAGACGCTGACCGTGATGGCGTCGAGCGTGGCCGGACGGGAGCGGCTGCGGTTCGCGTACCGCTCGGGGGACGGGACGCCGTCGAGGCGGCTGACCGAGCCGTACCGGCTGGTCTCCACCGGCCGCCGCTGGTACCTCGTCGCGTACGACCTCGACCGCGAGGACTGGCGGACGTTCCGCGTCGACCGGGTGACCGAGCCGTTCGCGACGGGAACCCGGTTCACACCTCGCGACCTGCCGACCGGCGACGCCGCCGAATACCTGCGGCAGACGATGTACCGGCGTCAGGAGACGTACGCGTTCGATGTCACGTTCGCCGCACCGGCCGATTTCGTCGCGGCGCGCGTGCCCGCGTGGGTCGGCGCGCCCGAGCCGATCGACGAGCACACCTGCCGCCTGCGCGCCTCCGCCAGTGACTCGGTGGAATGGCTCGCGATACGGCTCGCGATGGTCGACTGCGAGTTCACGGTCCGGGAGCCGCGAGAACTGGCGGAGTACGTGAGGGACTTGGGGGCGCGGCTGAGCCGGGCGGGGAGCCGTTCCGCGGACTGACGGCACCGGCCGGTCGGCGACGGTGGTCCGGGGTCGGCAGTCGACGGCCGCTTCCGGTGCTGGTGACGCCCCGGGGCCGGTCAAGTACGGCAGGTAATACCGCTGTGGCAGAATCTGCCATCCGGGTCACCCCGGGGTTCAGGTTCGGGGTGGCCCGTCCCACCCTGCCCGAAATCCCTGGCCGGAATCCCTGGCCGACTTCACTGGCCCCGCTCGGGCCCGGCTCGACCCCTCGGCTAGACCCCTCGGCCCGACTCCCGGAACAAGAGTGGAGCCGAGCTTCGGCGCCAGGGGGGGGGAGGCGCCGAAGCTCGGCTCTGGGAGAGTCCCGGCGCGGGGGGGGTGTGCGTCGGGACTCGGTTCTTGGGGGCGGTGTGCCACCGCCCGGATGGGACCCTTAAGCGTGGGCCCTGAAGTCTTGTTCCCAGAGCCCAGCAGGTTGAAGCGGCCTTACATGGCCATGTCTGGTCGACTTGTGGCCAACGTGGCGCAGGTTCCCGTGCGCGAACCGGGAAAGCCGCGTCTCGCGCCCTCGCCGTGAGTGAACCCGATCGGCCCACTCACCGCACTCCCCCGGTCGCCCCGTAAGCGCCGTGCACCCCTTGGCCGTTACGCCGCCGCGTCGAATCCGGTGTCGCGCGCCAGCTTCTTCAGTTCGAGCAGCGCGTGCTTCTCGATCTGACGGATGCGCTCGCGGGTCAGCCCGTGCTCCTTGCCGACCTCCGTGAGCGTCCGCTCCCGGCCGTCCTCGATGCCGTACCGCATCTTGATGATGGAGGCGGTGCGCTGGTCGAGGTGGCCGATCAGGTCGTCCAGCTCCTCGCTGCGCAGCAGCGTGAGGACCGACTGCTCGGGCGACACAGCCGAGGTGTCCTCCAGCAGGTCACCGAACTGGGTCTCGCCCTCGTCGTCCACCGCCATGTTCAGCGAGACCGGGTCGCGGGCCCAGTCCAGGACGTCGCCCACGCGCTCCGGCGTCGAACCGAGCTCGGTGGCTATCTCCGTGTGCTCGGGCTCCCGCCCGTTCTCACGGTTGAACTCGCGCTGCACGCGGCGGATCCTGCCCAGCTCCTCGACCAGATGGACGGGGAGGCGGATCGTGCGTGACTGGTCGGCGATGGAACGGGTGATGGCCTGCCGGATCCACCAGGTGGCGTACGTCGAGAACTTGAAGCCCTTGCGGTAGTCGAACTTCTCGACCGCGCGCACCAGGCCGGCGTTCCCTTCCTGGATCAGGTCGAGCAGGGGCAGGCCGCTGCGCGGGTAACGGCGCGCCACGGCCACGACCAGTCGCAGGTTCGAGCGGATGAACACGTCCTTCGCGCGCTCGCCGTCGGCGACCAACGCCTCCAGCTCCTCACGGGACGCATCCGCCTTGGCCTCCGCCTCGCCGTCGAGGATCTGCCGCGCGAACACACCCGCCTCGATGACCTGGGACAACTCGACTTCCTTGGCGGCGTCGAGCAGCGGTGTACGGGCGATCTCGTCGAGGTACATGCCGACCAGGTCGCGATCGGCGATTTCGCCGCCTACGGCGCGAACACTGCGTGCCGCGTCGGCGGTCCCGCCGGTGGCGGACTTACGACGGGCGACGGCACGGGTTGCCATGCGTGCTCCCTTGCGTGGTGGGCTTGCGGGTGGTCCTGGACGTCGGGCTCACCCTCCCGGGTGCCCGGCATCTGATGGAAACAACGACTGGAATCAGGACAGAATTCCCAACCCGCACCTCGATTTTTCTGATCATGCAGTACCCTGTCGCAGCACACGGGAGGGCAGATGCCGTCAGAACGTACAGATGTGCAGGTCAGGCCGGGAGTCGCGGCTGACCTCGACGCCCTCACGGACATCTACAACCACTACGTGCGTGAGACGCCCATCACATTCGACACCGCCGTCTTCACGCCGGAAGAACGTCGCTCGTGGCTGCTCTCCCACCCAGAAGACGGACCGCACCGCCTGATGGTTGCCACGGACGCGGACTCACAGGCGATTCTTGGGTACGCCACATCCAGCGCTTTTCGCGTGAAGCCCGCCTACGCGACCTCTGTCGAGGTCACCGTCTACCTCGCCCCGGACGGCACAGGCCGGGGCGTCGGCACCCTCCTCTACGAAGCCCTCTTCGCGGCGCTCGCCACCGAGGACCTGCACCGGGCCTACGCGGGCATCGCGCTGCCCAACGAAGCGTCCGTGCGCCTGCACGAACGCTTCGGGTTCCACCACGTCGGCACCTACCGTGAGGTCGGCCGCAAGTTCGGCCGCTACTGGGACGTCGCCTGGTACGAGAAAGAACTCACCCTCTAGGGGCTGCCGCTCGGCCGGCCGGGGGTGGCGCTCGGCCGCCCCGGGCCACGAAGGCCGGGTGCTCAGCCGAACTGAACCGACCGCTTCGCCATTCCCAGCCAGAATCCGTCGATCACGGACCGCTGCCCGTCCAGCTCGCCGGCGACGTCCGCCGCGCCCATGGTCACGAAGAGCGGTGCGAAGTGCTCGGTGCGCGGGTGGGCGAGGCGGCCCGCCGGAGACTTGCGCTCGAAGTCGAGCAGCGCGTCCACGTCACCGGCCTCCAGCGCGCGGTGCCCCCAGTCGTCGAACTCACTCGACCAGGTGGGGACTCCCCCGCCGGTGTGCCGCAGCGCGGCGAGGTTGTGGGTGAAGAAGCCGGAGCCGACGATCAGCACGCCCTCGTCGCGCAGCGGCGCCAGCTTGCGGCCGATCTCGAACAGTCGGACCGGGTCGAGCGTCGGCAGGGAGATCTGGAGCACCGGGATGTCGGCCTCGGGGAACATCTCCACCAGGGGGACGTACGCGCCGTGGTCGAGTCCGCGGTCCGGGATGTCCTGCACCGGCATGCCGGGCGCGCGCAGCAGCTTCCGTACGGACTCGGCGAGCCGCGGGGCGCCGGGGGCGGCGTACGTCACCTGGTAGTAGTGCTCGGGGAAGCCCCAGAAGTCGTACACCAGGGGGACCGTCTCGATCGCGCCGAGGGCTAGCGGCGCCTCCTCCCAGTGGGCGGAGACCATGAGGATCGCCTTGGGGCGGGGCAGATCCGCGGACCAGGCGGCGAGCTGGCCGGGCCAGACAGGGTCGTCGGCGAGCGGCGGGGCGCCGTGACTGAGATAGAGGGCTGGCATGCGCTCCTGCGCGGGGCGCTCCTCGGTGGCGGCGGACATGGCGGCTCCCTCCAGAGGGTTCAAGCGTAAGGCGCGGTGCTTGACTTTTGAAGCAGATACTTAAAGTCTCAAGTTCTTTTCGACGCTGAGACTACGCCTCGTTTGTTTAAGTTTCAAGAAGAGGCTCGTACAGTGGAGTACATGAACACGGCACCCGCTCCCGCTGAAGAGCCGCGCTGGCTCACCGACGAGGAACAGCGCATCTGGCGCGCGTACATGCACGCCACGACCCTCCTGGAGGACCATCTCGACCGCCAGCTCCAGCGCGACGCGGGCATGCCGCACATCTACTACGGCCTCCTCGTGCAGCTCGCCGAGGCGCCGCGCCGACGGCTGCGGATGACCGAGCTGGCCATGAACGCGAAGATCACCCGTTCCCGGCTCTCGCACGCGATCGCGCGCCTGGAGAAGAACGGCTGGGTTCGCCGCGAGGACTGCCCCTCCGACAAGCGAGGACAGTTCGCCGTCCTGACCGACGACGGCTACGACGTACTGCGGCGTACCGCGCCGGGCCATGTGGCCGCCGTGCGCCAGGCCCTGTTCGACCGACTCGGCCCGGACCAGCAGAAGGCCTTCGGCGAGGCCATGCGGATCATCGCCGAGGGGCTCCAGCCGACGGACGCGGGCGCGGACCTGCCCTGGCTGCGCTAGGGCCCGCCGTTTGGATCTGGTCGCCGACGCGGGAAGTCCGGGGTTCGGAGAGGGGACTGCCGCCTTCCGGACAGGGGCTGCCCCGGTCCGGACAGGGGACTGCCGCTGCCCTGACAGCGGACTGCCCCGGCTCCGTCTGGCTTGGAACCGGGGCAGTCTCTGGGAGTCGTACGGACGAGGCGTCCCCACCCCCCGTCCGTACGCGAAGCACCGGAGTACGGGCTACGGAAGTACCGGAGTACGGGGTAGGCGCGGGGTCAGTGGGCGATGACCGGCACCTTCAGTTCGTCCTCCACGCCCTCGCCCGTGCCGGAACCGACGACCGCTGAGGCGTCCGGACGGCCGGTGTTGATGAAGGTGAAGGCGATACCCGCGGCGACCACGAGGATGCCGACGGCGAACCAGATCGCGTTGCTGTACCCGTGCACCATGCCCTCCGCCTGGACGAGCTGCTGCTGCGCCTTGGAGCCGGCGCCCGCCATGTGGTCCTTGATGTAGACGGTGGTCGCGGAGGCGGCGATCGTGTTCAGTAGGGCCGTACCGATCGCACCGCCGACCTGCTGCGAGGTGTTGACCATCGCGGAGGCGACACCGGCGTCACGCGGCTCGATGCCGTGCGTGGCCAGCGACATGGCGGGCATGAACGCCGTACCCATGCCGAGGCCGAGCAGCAGCATCGCCGGCATCACCAGGGAGACGTACGACGAGCCGATCTCCAGCTGCGCCAGGAGCAGCATGCCGAGCGCGGCGACCAGGAAGCCCGGACCCATCAGCAGCCGCGGCGCGACCCGGGTCATCAGACGGGCACCGATCTGCGTGGAGCCCGTGATCATGCCCGCGATCATCGGCAGGAAGGCGAAGCCGGTCGAGATCGGCGAGTAGCCCTTCACGATCTGCAGGTAGTAGGTGAGGAAGAGGAACGTGCCGAACATCGCGATGATCGCGAGACCGAGGGAGAGGTAGACGCCGCCGCGGTTGCGCTCGGTGATGACGCGCAGGGGCAGCAGCGGGGCCTTGACCTTGGACTCGGTGAAGACGAACGCGGCCAGCAGCAGAGCGGAGGCCACGAACAGGCCGACCGTCATGGAGTCGCCCCAGCCGTCGGACTCGGCGCGGGTGAACCCGTAGACGAGAGAGACCAGACCGAGGGTGGACAGGATGACACCCGGGATGTCGAGCGGCGAACGGTTGCGGCCGCCCTTCGGCTCACGGATGACGAAGTACGCGCCCGCGGCCGCGACGATCGCGAACGGGATGTTGACGAAGAAGGTCCAGCGCCAGTTCATGTACTCGGTGAGGACACCGCCGAGGATGAAGCCGACGGCGCCACCGCCACCGGCGATCGCACCGTAGATGCCGAACGCCTTGGCGCGCTCCTTGGCGTCGGTGAACATCACGGCGAGCAGCGAGAGCGCGGCGGGCGCCAGCAGCGCGCCGAACACACCCTGCAGGGCACGGGCGCCGAACATCATCGCGCCGCTCTGTGACGCGCCGCCGAGCGCGGAGGCCGCGGCGAAGCCGACCAGACCCACGACGAACGCCCGCTTGCGGCCCCACAGGTCCGCGATACGGCCGCCGAAGAGGAGCAGACCACCGAAGGCGAGGGCATAGGCCGTGACGACCCACTGCCGGTTGCCGTCCGAAATACCCAGGTCCTGCTGGGCGGAGGGCAGCGCGATGTTCACGATCGTCGCGTCGAGCACCACCATCAGCTGGGCCAGAGCGATGAAGACGAGCGCCTTCCAGCGGTTGCTGTGCGCGTCGGACGCTGGGTCCGGGACTGCTTTGATTCCTGTTTCAGACATGGGGGTACCCACTCCGGGACTTCGTAGCGAAAAATTCAGCGAAAAGGGACGGCTCGTCGGCACTGACGGCCGGAAGCGGCTCGGTACGACTCGTTCCGAGCAGGGGTTACGAATTCTGACTGGCGCTCGGTGCCGGACTCATCGGTTCCCGATCGACCGATCGCTCCAACTGCCGGTCAGTCGTCGGCCGGTGCAGTCTTCGGTCCGTCGGTCGTCGGTCCGTCAGTCGGCCAATGGGTCACTGGGTCGATCCGCCCAGGGACGCGGCACCTGACGCATCGGTCACGCTCGTCGCAGTTCCTCCAGGTTGGCGGCCACTCCGGGCAGTTCGGAGCGGGCCGGAGCCCGCATACCGTCCAGGAACAGCTGCAGATGACGGTGCACGAAGCGGTCGATGCCCTGGCACGCGGTGCCGGGCAGCGGCCTGGTGAGCTGGCTGACGGCGATCATCAGATCGCCCAACTCGACGTCGGGGCGCAGCTGACCGGCCTCGCGGGCGCGGGCCATCAGCTGCTGGAGCAGGTCGGTGATCCGGTCGCGCGCGGCGACCAGGTCGGGATGGTTCTGGTCGAAGTTCTCGGAGAGCATCGGGCACAGGGCACCGATCCGCTCGTCGGCGGCGAAGTGCACGAAGCCGCTCAGCGACTCGAAGGCGTCGCCGCCCGCGTCCAGCGCCACCTCGACCCATTCCGAGGTGCGGTCCATGACCGAGCAGACGACCTCGCGGGCGAGGGCGTCGCGGTCGGGGAAGTTGCGGTACAGCGTGGCGTTGCCGACACCGGCCCGGCGGGCGATCTCGTCGAACGGCACCTCGGGGCCGAATTCGACGAACATCTCGCGGGCGGCGGCGACGATCCGCTCCCGGTTGCGCAGGGCATCGGCGCGGGGCCGGGCCACTCGACGCTGCACGGGGGTTGCGGTCTCCACGGCGTACTCCTCCAAGCATCTCGGACCTTCAGTGCGATCCGGGGATTCGGTCCCCGGATCGCTCGGACGTATGACTAAACGGGGAAACGATCCCCGCTTATTTCCCGGTCCAGAAGAGAAATGTGTGACCTGCGTCACATCCCTTCAGGAGTGATCGTCGGTCGCTCCCTGCGCCTCCAAGCCGACCTCGCTCCTCCCCTCCGGCCGACCGCCCTCCGCCCTCCGAGCCGGTCGCCCGACCCCCTTCCACCCGCCCCTCCGAGCCTGTCGCCCGACCCCCTTCCACCCGCCCCTCCGAGCCGGTCGCCACGCCCCCCTCCACCCGCCCCGCCAGGGCCCCGCGACCCCGCTGTTCCCACCCCGGCGGGGGCCGTCTCGGGCCCTCCCGGAGATGAACCCGATCGGGCCCATCCAGCGCGCGCCCGGCGCGTCGGCGACTCAGGGTGATCGAAAGGGTGCAGTCGGAGACCGGCGGCTGCCGTGGAGCGAAGGGCCCCCGCATGCAGCCGTCCCGCCGCCGGATACGCCCGCGCCGGGTGGCCGCGCTCGTCACGGTGACTGTCCTGACGCTGGCGGTCAGCACCTCCGCCGGCACCGGGCATCTGACGGCCGGCTCCGCCACGGCGGGCTCCACCGCGCTGGCCCGTTCCACGGCGCTCGGCCCCTGCATGATCAACGGGCCGTCGGGCATCCAGATGGGGGAAGGCATCCCGACCGCACCCGGCTACGCCCGCTCCACGGGTACCCTCCGGGCCCTGACGCTGATGGTCGACTTCTCCGACGCGCCCGGCAAGGGCAGTGCGCTCGACCGGTACGGCGAGTTCTTCCCGAAGACGCAGGAATGGTTCCGCACCGGCTCCTACGGCCGTCTCGACTACCGCCCCGACGCCCCCGTCCGGCACTGGCTGCGGATGCCCAAGCCCTTCAAGGCGTACGGCATAGAACGCGGCGCGCCCTTCGACCCCGGGTACCGCGAACTGGTCCAGGACATCGTGGCCGCGGCCGATCCCGAGGTCGACTTCCGCTCGTACGACATCCTGAACGTGCTGGTCACACCGAATGCCGGGCCGTCCGCGCTGGACACCGTGCTGTCCGTGACCTTCGCCGGCAACACCGAGGCGCCGGTCGCCGACGGCGTCCCGGTCGCCAACGCATCCTTCGTCTACAGCCGCCAGGACGACGGCTCAGGCTCCTATTCCGACACCGGTTACCGCGTGCTGCCGCACGAGAACGGCCACACGTTCGGCCTGCCCGACCTCTATACCCAGGACGGCGGCGGCGCGGTCGGGCACTGGGACATCATGAGCGAGGACTGGGGGGCCGACAACGACCTCCTGGGCTGGCACAAGTGGAAGCTCGGCTGGCTCGACCCCTCCCAGGTCAGCTGCGCGGCAGCGCCCGGCACCACCGAGTACACGCTGACCCCGCTGGCCGTGCGCGGCGGCGCCAAGCTCGTCGTAGTCCCCACCAGCTCCCAGAGCGGGTACGTCCTCGAACTGCGCACCCGCGCGGGCAACGACTCCGCGGTCTGCCATCCCGGCATCCTCGTCTACAAGGTCGACGCGGACGTGGACACCGGGAACGGGCCCGTCACGGTGTACGACTCCCACCGCGACAGCGGCGGCTGCACCCGTTCCCCCAACGTCCACGCCGAACTCTCCGACGCGCCCTTCGGCCCCGGGGAGACCTTCAAGGACCCGAAAGCGGGGCTCACCGTCCACGTCGCGGCGACGGACACCGCGGGGAAGTACCGGGTGTACGTGACACGCCGCTGACCTGCTTCGGCGACGGGGGAAGCACTACCTTGGCTGATCTGAGAGCCGCCGCACCGTGGCTCGACCGAGGGCCGCCGCACCGTGGCTCGACCGAGATCCACCACACGGTGACTCTTCTGAGAGCCGCATCGGAGAGCCCATGTCATCGAACCCCATGTCACCGAACGTCACGCCCTCGAGCATCACGCCATCGAACGTCACGTCATCGCAGACCGGGCCGGCGACGGGGGCGGGGGCGGGCACCGGGGGCGAGGTGCCCGCCGAGGCGGTCACGCCGCTCATCCGCGGGATCGCCGTACTGCGGCGGCTGACCGAGGCGGACGGGGTGTCCAGTCTGAGCGGACTCGAGCGGGCCACCGGGCTCGCGCGGTCCACCGTCGACCGGATCACGGCGACCCTCGCGCGCATGGGATACGTACGCCTCGACGGCCGGGACGCCGTACTGTCCCCCCGCCTGATGGAACTCGGCAACGCCTATCTCGCCGCTCTCCGGCTCCCCCGGCTCCTGGACGCGTACGCCGACGAACTCGCCGACGAACTGGACGAGTCGGTGTCCCTCGCGGTGGGCGACCAGGACGGCGTCCGCTTCATCCATCAGACGACCCGGCGCCGCGCGATGTCCCTGAGCTTCCGCATCGGCGACCTGCTCCCCGCCGAACGCACCGCGCCGGGCCCGCTGTTAGCGTCCGACTGGAGCGAGGAGGAGTGGACACGCTGGCGGGAGCGCCGCGCGACCGATCCGGAGGACCGTGGCTTTCCGGCCGTACCGGCGCGGAGCCGACCGTACGAGGGAGGGTCGGAATCGGCCACCCTTTCGCCCAGTCAACTCCCCACGGTCGGCGACGACTTCGAGCAGCGGACGGCCGAAGCGCGCAGGGCGGGCTGGGCGTTGGACGATCAGCTGATCGAGCCGGGGCTGGTCGCCGTCTCGATGCCCGTACGGGAGGCGGGGCGGATCGCCTGCGTGGTGAACGTGGTGAGCCACACCAGCCGACACAGCGCCGCCGACCTGCGCGACACACTGCTGCCGCGGCTGCGCAGGGCGGTGGCCGAGATGGAACGGGTGTTGGCCCTGGACAGCGAGCTGACGCCGGAACCGGGGGCCCCTGAGCTGCGGGCCCCGGAAGTACGGGCCCCGGAGCGGAAGGCGCCGACCACAACGGGGAACGAGCGAGTCGAGGAATCAGGCACCGCCGGGAAGGCCGCCGCCCCCTCCGGACTCGCCGACTGGACCGGCGCCTCCAAGCAGGAACTGGGGCGGGAGTTCGTCGAGTCGCTGGCCCGCGGGCTGACCGTGATCACCGCCTTCGGCGAGGGCCGCGCCGAACTGACCCTCACCGCGGTCGCCCAGGCGACCGGACTCGCCCGCGCGACGGCTCGCCGCGCCCTGATCACGCTGGAACACCTCGGATACGTCACCACGCACGACCGTGTCTTCCGGCTCACCCCGCGCGTCCTGGGCCTCGGCTTCCCTCCACTCTCACGGACCTCGCTCCCCGAGATCGCGGCCCCGCACATGACCGAACTCTCCCAACGGCTGCACGACTCGGTGTCGCTCGCGGTGCTGACCGGCGACGAGATCCAGTACACCGGACGCGTCTCCACCCGCCGCATCATGAGCGTCAACGTCACCGTCGGCACCCGGCTGCCCGCGTACGCCACCTCGCTGGGCCGCGTCATGCTGGCCGATCTGCCGGAGGCCCGCGCGACGGAGGGGCCCGACGGCGGCCGACTCGGAGACCCTTCCGACGGACCGAGCCCCACCCCTTCCGCCGAACCACACGCCGACCTCTCCCCACTGAGCCCGCTGACGCCCCTGACCCCCTTGACCCCGCTGACCATCACGGACCCGGAGCGGTTCAGGGCAGAGCTGGAGCGGGTGCGGAAGGCCGGATACGCCATGGTCGAGGAGGAGTTGGAGCAGGGTCTGCGATCCATCGCGGTCCCGTTGCGCGACCGCGGCGGACGGGTCATGGCCGCGGTGAACGTCGCCATGCACAGCAGCCGCCGTACCGCCGAGGCGTGCGTCCAGGAGGTACTGCCCGAACTCCACGCGACGGCGACCCGCATCGAGGCGGACCTGCACATCGCGGGCCGCTTCCGTCGAGTGCAGTTGAGTTGAGAGTGCCTGGCCAGAGCCACAAACAGGGAGGTCCCGCTCCCCTGCTCTCCCCTCCCCTCCCGCTCTCCGCAGGAGGACGACCACGATGGCGTGAAGATGATCTGCGCGCCCAGGCCCCGTTGACAGACCCAAAAGCGGATTCCTAGCGTCACTTGCGGCAGGACAAACAGCGGCCGAACGACAAGGAGCGTCCAGGTGATCGCGTCGTGGTGAGGCAGGAGAGGGCCGAGCGAACCAGGCGCAACCTGATCCGGGCGGCCTCGACGGTGTTCGACCAGTCCGGCTACGAGCGCGCCACCCTGTCAGCGATCAGCAAACGCGCTCAGATCACCAAGGGCGCCCTGTCCTTCCACTTCGCGGCCAAGTCCGATCTCGCCCGGGCCGTCCAGGCGGAGGCCTGCGTGACTTCGGGCGCCGCACTCGTCGAGCCGGCGCGGCGCGAGACCCCGGCCTTCGAGATCGCCACCGCCATGGCCCACACGCTCGTAGGCCTCCTCGAAACCGATGTCGTCGTCCGCGCGGGCGCACGCCTGACGCAGGAGATCAGGACCCCCGAGGATCCGACACTCCACTGTCACCTGAACTGGCTCGTCGCCATGCACGGAACCCTGCACCGGGCAAGGAGCGACGGCTCCCTGCTCCCCGACGTCGATGTCCGCGCGGCCTCCTTTCTGATGCTGTCCCTGATCACCGGCACCACGACCCTGCCCCGCCTCCCGACCGACCCCGCCTCCCCGCCGCTCCCCCACCCGCAACGCTCTCCCGGCCCCTACACCGACTCCCCGTCCCCCCGCGAGACGGGAGACCTGCGACTGACCCGCACCCTCCGCCTGATCCGACCGGCACTCTCAGGCCCCCCAACCAGATGACCCCCGAACACCGCCCCCAGCCCCCAGCTCCCACACGGCACGCGATCACCGCGGCGTCTACGGCACATGGGCACCCCTGCGTCTGCCTGCGGCACGTAGGCACCCCTGCATCTACGGCCGGGGGCACCTCGTCGTACTCGACACGGGGGCACTCCTTCGGACGCGGCACGGAGACACCCCTTCGGACACGCCACGAGGACACCTCTTCGTGTCTTCGTGCGTGCCACGGTGACAGCTCCTCGTACGCGACATGAGGCGCAGCCCCCCCGGCCGTCGACCAGCCGACCCGTCCCCGCCCTCACCTGCACGAACGGGAACCCTCCCAGCCTCCATCCCGTATCCGCTACGCTAGCTACCGGATCGCACACGATCCGCACGCCTTCGTAGCTCAGGGGATAGAGCACCGCTCTCCTAAAGCGGGTGTCGCAGGTTCGAATCCTGCCGGGGGCACACGATGAAGGGCCAGTTCAGGGGCTTGATCCTCTGCAACTGGCCCTTTGCTGCGATCGCGGCCGTGCCACACCCGTGCCACAAGGGTCGGCTAGGCCGTGTCTCTCTGATCAGGTCAGGCCCGGGGCGCCCGGCATCGCAGGCTGATCCGAAGGACACGTCCCAGGCGGACCGAATGCGCGGGCAAGGACGCCGAGCCAGCCGTTGACAGCCGGGTTCGTAGGCAAACCGTTGTCGGCACGTCGTTGCCCGGCAGGCCCGTCACCCGCATCCTGACGGTTCAGCACGATCACGATGAAAAGAACGAAGGTTTCCCGCACATGCAGCAGATCCCCGACCTTGGAAAGAACTCGCTCGGCAAGCCGGATCCGTGGGCCAAGTTCCGGGGACTCCCCTGGTGGCAGTTGATCCTCTCGATCGTGCCGATCCTCCTGCTGCCGGTCGGCGGGGTGATAGGCGGGCTCATCGGGGCGGCGGGCCTCTCCGCGAACCTCTTCCTCGCCCGCAAGCCGTTCGGGACGCCGGTCAAGCTCCTGGCGATGCTGGGCGTGGTACTCGCCTCTTATCTGGGGTACTTCCTCGTCGTGGGGCTCGCCTACAACCTGCTCAAGGGCTGACTCTCCGGCCGGGAATCCTGATCTCGGCGGCCGGGGCGACGGGCCCGGGGTAACTCGCCCCGTCCCGTGTCCTTCGGATCAGGGCCCGGGGCGTCCGGCCCTGATCGCCGGCCCGCCGCGCCCGACCGCAAGTAGCCCGGACCGCCCGCGTCCGACTTGTGGCACAGCCCCAGGGCGTGGCCCAGTTCGTGTGCCGCGATCTGCCGACGTTTCCGCCAACGGCCGCAAGATCGTGGGCTGGTCGATCGACTCCAGACAGGACTCCACCCTCGTGGTCAACGCGTTGGACATGGCCCTCCGCAACCGGCGCCCCGAACCAGGCGGGATAGTTCACGCCGATCACGGCACCCAGTTCACCTCCTGGGTCTTCGGGGAAAGGATCCGCTCCGCCGGGCTCCTGCCATCGTTCGGCACGGTCGGAGACGGCCTGGACAACGCGATGATGGAGTCGTTCTGGTCCTCGATGCAGATCGAGCTGTTGAACCGCAAACGGTGGAAGACTCGGGTCGAGTTGGCGAACGCGATCTTCGAGTACATCGAGGTCTTCCACAACCGGCAGCGGCGCCACTCAGCATTGGGCTACCGCACCCCGATCGAGTACGAACTACTCTCCGAACAAGACACCATCCCCGCCGCCAGTTAGCCACCGCATCTGGAACCCAAACCGTGGGGCAGGTCAAGATGTCACCCGATCGTGCAGCAGACCCGCTCTCTAGGCCCGAGGCGCGGCTTGTAGGACCGTCGCTGACCGACCTCTTTAGAGCTACGGATCAGAAAGTCATGCCCTCGGCATAGGTGATGCCGAGGGCATCACCTACGTGGCAGTGAAATCGGGCCAGCAGCTCACCACCGGTAGCGAAGCGTGATCAGCTTGAAGAGTGGGGTCCATCATCGCCAGCGCCGTAGCCGTTCTTGGAACCCTACTTGGGTCGGGAGTATCGCCACTTTGCGCGGAGCAGCGGCTAGGCACTCGCCGGCGCACTTCGACTCCTCGACGGCCTGAGCCGCCACGGGCGCCGCAGCGCTGATGTTGCGCTGTCCCCTCGCCTTCTCTCGCTCCCGTTGAGCTTCGACCAGGGCGAGTTGCAACAGCGGAGATGAGCAGCGAGGCGCCGAGGGTGTGGACGTCGGCTTGCTTCGTCAACTCAGCCTGCCCCGTGGCGAGAACACTGTCCGTGATCTCCGGTACTTCGTAGTGGGTGAGGCAGCCGCGGAACGAATCCAAGCGAAGAGCTGATCCGCCATTTGCCCCCTGAAGTAGCGTTCAGCAACGTTAAGATGACATATGGTTACTGGGCTGGTTGCGGACGCCAACGGGTTTGAGCTGGTCGTTGATGGCCAGCGGGTCGGTCCCCGTCGGATGTTGCAGACCTCTGACGTCGAGCTGCTCACTGCCGTCGCCGGCCAGTATGTGGATGCCGTGCGTAACGGCTCCAAGGACCAGGCGCTGCTCGTGGTGGGACGCGAGTTGTATCGGTGGCTCGACGGTGATCTCGGCCAGTTGACGCGTCTGCTCGATGAGGCGTCGGCGCCACTGGTGTTCGAGGTCCGAGCGCCGGCGAGGCCGTCCAAAGCTGCGTGGGCGCTGCTGCGGGCCCCGTACGAGCTGCTTGCCGCCCCCGGGGGCGGGTTTCTCGCCGAGGCGCCGAGGCTGTTCGCTGTGGTGCGTCGGCTCGGTCACCCGAGCCCGGCGCAGGCCCTGGACGGGTACCGGCTGGGGGTGGCGTTCATGGCCTCGGCGCCCCGGGGTCAGCACGAGCTGGACTTCGAGGCGGAGGAGATGGCCATCCTCAATGCCGTCGGGGAGACGAGCCTTGATCTCGTTGTCGAGGACTCCGGCAATCCCGAGCATCTTGGATTGCGTCTGTCCGAGCTCGGCGGGATGCCGGTGGTTCATCTGTCGTGTCACGGGCTGCACAACTGGCGTCCGGGGCCCGACGGGCCCGCCACCCCCGTCCTGCTGATGGAAGATGATCTCGGGTATGGGTGTCCGACGAGTGCGGACGCGCTAGTGGGCCTGTTGACTCCTCGGCCGCGGCTGGCGTTCGTGTCGGCTTGCCTGACCGCCACCGGTGCGGACGTGGCCGGGCATGTTCCTGCCGGCGCCGGCCATCGCGGCGGTCTGATAGCCGAGCCCGGCGTGTCGGTGGCGCACTCGATGGCCACCGGGCTGGTGGCCGCCGGGATTCCCGCGGTCATCGGCTGGGAAGGCTCGGTCAGCGACCAGGCAGCCACTCGTTTCGCCGAACGCCTGTACCGGCAGCTCGGCCGCCGTGTCGAGGTGGCCGAGGCCGTCGCCGACGCCCGCCGCCACCTGCTGGCCTGTTCCGACGAGCGCCAGCGCGCCGAGTGGCACCTGGCGCGGCTGTGGCTGGGGCCGGCTGGTGGCGGCCCGCTGGTCGCGGGAACCCGCAAACGCCAGATGGTGCCCCCGCACCATGTGACCAAGACGTTCCTGGACCGCAAGCACCAACTGCCGGTCGCGGCCGCAGAGATGTTCGTTGGCCGCCGCCCGGAACTGCAGCGCACGTTGCGGGCCCTGCGCGGCGGGCAGAAGGCCGGGGTCCTGCTCCACGGGCAGGGCCGGTTGGGCAAGTCGAGCCTGGCCGCCCGGATCGCCGACCGTCACCCCAACCGGGCCGTCGCGGTCGTGTTCGGCGACTACACCCCGACGGCGATCCTCGACGCCATCGCCGACGCCGTCACCACCAATGCTGCCGCCCGCATCCTCATCGAAGACAGGCGCGTCGAGGTCCGCCAACAGCCGGAACGCCTCAAACCGCTCCTGATCGATCTGCTGGCCGGACCGTGCGCCCAGGAACTCGACGACGTTCGCAAACCCCTCCTGCTGATCATCGACGATCTCGAACAGATCCTGACCGCCAACCCTGATGGCCCGCACCGGCTCGACCCCGAGCACGCCACCGTGCTCGCCGACGTGCTCTCCGCATTCGACCCGGCCATCACCGACAGCCGACTCCTGGTCACCAGCCGCTACACATTCACTCTCGACGGGCTGGAGGCCCGACTGGAACCGGTCCAGTTGCAGCCACTGTCGTCGGCGGCCCAGCGCAAGCTCCAACGCCGTCAGCAGGACCTCGCCCCGGCCGAGTACCAGACCGAGCGCGCCGACCTGGCCCAGCGGGCTCTGGAGGTCAGTTGTGGCAACCCCGGGCTGCAGGACCTCATCGGGCTGCGCCTGGTCTACAGCAGCCAGGTCGACCAGGTCCGCGCCGAGGCCGCCGTCGTCGGCATGGAGGCCTACCTTCGCCAGGGTGATCTCCCGGCCGACAACTCCGACATCGGCGAGTTCCTGGAGAACCTGGCGCTCGCCACCCTCCTCGACCAGGCCGGTCCCACCCACCGCGACCTGTTGCAGGCCTGCACCCTGTTTACCGTTCCGGTCCCGCAACCCGTCATCGACGTCCTCGCCGCAGCTGTCGGCGGATCGGCGTCCCGTCTGTGCGGCCTCGGGCTCCTTGACGCCTTTCCCGACCAGCACCGCCCCGACTTCCCGGCCTTGGCCGTCAACGCCCTCGCGGCCGGACGCCTGGCCCCCCTCACCCCCGACGAGCGGGCCGCCCTCGCCACCGTGGCAGCCGAACCGCTGTACGCCCAGTGGGGCGGGGCCATGCCCCGACCCGCCCGCGGCAGCGACCTGGACCTGCAGCTGACCCAACTGGCCCTGGCCGCCGACAACCCGACCATCACCGCCGACTGCGCCACCGAGGCCGTGTCCGCCCTGCGGCAAGGCCCGGCCTCCACCGCCGCCGAACTCGGCCACCACGCGATCACCCTCCTCGACCGCCACAACCACGAGGTTCCTGTCACCCTGCTACGGGCCGTCGCCGACGCGGCCGTCACCAGCGGCGACGGCGACCACGCCGACACCCTGCTCCACCGTGCCGTCCAGCAGACCCGGACCAGCAACCGGCAGACCAACCCGGCTGGCCACGCCGCACTCCTCTACGACTACGCCAACCGCCTGATCACCCGCGGCGAGGTCGACCAGGCCGAGGACCTACTCCACCAGGCCCGCCAACTGTTCACTGACACCGGTGACACCCGCTCGGTCGCGATCACCTGGGGCCAGATCGCCGACATCTTCGAGCAGCGGGGCGAGGTCGACGAGGCGTTGCGGATCCGCCGCGAGGTCGAACTGCCGGTGTACGAGCGGATCGGTGACACCCGCTCG
>NZ_JBEXNW010000009.1:117832-118853 GCF_040611295.1 Streptomyces sp. NPDC002935 | reverse complement strand
CGGCCGCGGTCACCTGGGGAAAGATCGCCGACACCTTCGAGCGGCAGGGCGAGGTCGACGAGGCGTTGCGGATCCGCCGCGAGGTCACCCTGCCGGCGTTCGAGCGGATCGGTGACACCCGCTCGGCCGCGGTCACCTGGGGAAAGATCGCCGACACCTTCGAGCGGCAGGGCGAGGTCGACGAGGCGTTGCGGATCCGCCGCGAGGTCACCCTGCCGGTGTACGAGCGGATCGGTGACACCCGCTCGGCCGCGGTCACCTGGGGAAAGATCGCCGACATCTTCGAGCGGCGGGGCGAGGTCGACGAGGCGTTGCGGATCCGCCGCGAGGTCACCCTGCCGGTGTACGAGCGGATCGGTGCCACCCGCGAGGTCGCGGTCACCTGGGCACAGATCGCCGACATCTTCGAGCGGCGGGGCGAGGCCGACGAGGCGTTGCGGATCCGCCG
This sequence comes from Streptomyces sp. NPDC002935, assembly GCF_040611295.1. Classification (NCBI taxonomy): domain Bacteria; kingdom Bacillati; phylum Actinomycetota; class Actinomycetes; order Kitasatosporales; family Streptomycetaceae; genus Streptomyces; species Streptomyces sp. NPDC002935. Next base: position 118,405 of record NZ_JBEXNW010000009.1, on the reverse strand, counting down.
CGAGGTCGCCCTGCCGGCGTTCGAGCGGATCGGTGACACCCGCGAGGTCGCGGTCACCTGGGGAAAGATCGCCGACATCTTCGAGCAGCGGGGCGAGGTCGACGAGGCGTTGCGGATCCACCGCGAGGTCACCCTGCCGGTGTACGAGCGGATCGGTGCCACCCGCGAGGTCGCGGTCACCTGGGGAAAGATCGCCGACATCTTCGAGCGGCGGGGCGAGGCCGACGAGGCGTTGCGGATCCACCGCGAGGTCACCCTGCCGGTGTACGAGCGGATCGGTGTCACCCGCGAGGTCGCGGTCACCTGGGGAAAGATCGCCGACATCTTCGAGCGGCGGGGCGAGGCCGACGAGGCGTTGCGGATCCGCCGCGAGGTCGAACTGCCGGTGTACGAGCGGATCGGTGACACCCGCTCGGCCGCGATCACCTGGGGAAAGATCGCCGACACCTTCGAGCAGCGGGGCGAGGTCGACGAGGCGTTGCGGATCCACCGCGAGGTCACCCTGCCGGCATTCGAGCGGATCGGTGCCACCCGCTCGGCCGCGATCACCTGGGGAAAGATCGCCGACATCTT